>JAYTOD010000200.1:0-5727 GCA_043747995.1 Arenimonas sp. | reverse complement strand
TCGCAATTAGCGCAGTGGTGTGAGGGCCGCTTAATCGGTGACGATGTGTCGATTGAACATATCAGCACCGATAGTCGAGAAGTTCGAGAGCATGGATTATTTGTGGCGCTTAAAGGCGAACGCTTTGATGCGCATGATTTTATAGTTCAGGCCAAAGCCAGTGGCGCTGCAGCGGTTCTATTACATCGCGTTGTTGAAACCGATTTACCGCATATACTTTGCTCCGATACCGAAGAAGCTTTAGGAGAAATAGCCGCGGGTTTAAGTATTGGCCGATCTGCCGTGGTGTTAGCTCTAACTGGTAGCAATGGAAAAACATCAGTGAAGAACATGCTATATAGCATCTTGGCATATGCCGGCAATGCTTACGTTAATCCGGGCAATCGAAACAATGAAATCGGCGTGCCATTAGCAGTGATTGATGCGCCAGAAGACGCCGAATTTGCCATCTATGAAATGGGCGCTGGAAAGCTGGGCGATATCGCCTACTTAACTAGCATTATTGCTCCAAACGTAGCATTGGTTAATAACATTGGACCTGCACATATTGAACGAATGGGTTCTTTGCTGGGCATTGCTGAAACCAAAGGCGCAATTTACGAAGCCTTGCCCGATGACGGCATTGCTGTTGTGAATGTAGATGATGCCTTCGCCACCTATTTTCTGGAACGTATTGGCCTGCGCGGCATACTGCGCTTCGGGATAGAAAACAACGCCGATATTATGGCAAAAAATCTTGTGCTTGGTGCAGAACAAACGCAATTTGAATTAATAACCCCTGCTGGACGTGCTTCAATCACCTTGGCATTTTCAGGGCAGCACAATGTGCTGAATGCCTTGGCGGCTAGTGCTATGGCATTGGCGGCAGGTGCAGGTTTTGATTCAGTTGTAGCTGGCTTGCACAATGCAAAACCAGTGGCTGGACGACAAGCGCCCATGCAACTTAATAATGGCGCCGTACTTATTGATGATAGCTATAACGCCAATCCAGGGTCGGTATCAGCAGCTATTGCCGCGTTGGCGTTAGCCTGTGCGCAAGACAAAAAACATGCGGTGTTGGCGTTAGGCGATATGGCCGAATTAGGCGAAAGCACCGAGTCCTTGCATGCACAGATTGGTGTGTTAGCTAAAACCAGTGGGATTACACAGTTACTGAGCTGTGGCCATTTGAGTGCAGCAAGCAGTAAGGCATTTGGTGCGGGAGCGCAACATTTTGTAACGCGCGAAGCACTAATTGCGCACTTGCTAAGCACGCTTCAAGCCGATCAACGCATTCTTATAAAAGGCTCGCGCTCAAGCCAAATGGAGCAAATTGTGCATGCACTTATTGATCAATTTGGGGTGAAGGAGACAACAGATGCTACTTGAATTAGCCCGTTGGTTACAAGATTTCGCACGTTTATTTGCGCTATTTGATTACATCACCATGCGGGCCATTTTAGGCGCGCTAACTGCACTGGCTTTATCGCTGAGTTTTGGTCCTGCCGTGATTGCGCGCTTGGCAACACTGAAAGGTGGCCAGCCGATTCGCCAAGACGGACCCAAGTCACATTTCTCGAAAGCTGGCACGCCAACTATGGGTGGTGCACTGATTTTAATGACCATCTGCATCTCCACGTTATTATGGGCGGATTTGCGTAATCGTTATGTGTGGATTGTGTTGGCTGTTTTGGTGTGTTTCGGATTAATTGGCTGGCTGGATGATTGGATTAAAATTGTTAAGCGTGATCCGAATGGTTTGAAGTCACGACACAAATACGCTTTGCAATCGCTGTTTGGCGCAATAGCTGCAATGGTTTTGTTTTATACCCAAGACGCGCCTTCAAACACCACTTTGTATTTGCCGCTATTTAAAAATGTTGCCATTCCATTGGGCGGTTTTTTCATGGTGCTTGCTTATTTTTGGATTGTTGGATTTTCCAATGCCGTAAATCTTACCGATGGTTTAGATGGGTTGGCCATCATGCCTACCGTTTTGGTTGCTGGTGGGTTAGGTATTTTCGCGTATGCATCAGGTAACTCGGTGATATCGGGGTATTTGCAAATTCCTGCAGTGCCAGGTGCTGGCGAGTTGGCAATTGTGTGCGCCGCGATTGCTGGCGCTGGGCTCGGTTTTTTGTGGTTCAACACATTTCCGGCCATGGTGTTTATGGGGGACATCGGTGCACTGGCACTCGGCGCCGCATTGGGCACAATTGCCATAATCGTTCGGCAGGAACTTATTTTAGTCGTAATGGGCGGCATCTTTGTGGTTGAAACTTTATCAGTCATGATTCAAGTGGCATCCTTTAAAATGACCGGCAAACGCGTGTTTCGCATGGCGCCAATACATCATCATTTTGAATTAAAAGGCTGGCCAGAGCCGCGTGTGATTGTACGTTTCTGGATCATTTCGGTTATTTTAGTATTGGTTGGCTTAGCCACCCTGAAGGTCCGCTAATGAGCATGCCTACTCAAGCCACTAAATTTAATGAACTGAACGGGCAGGTCGATCTGTGGATGCTGAGCGCCATCGTTGCACTAATCAGCATTGGTTTAGTGATGGTAGCCTCAAGCTCAATGTCGTATGCAGTAATGACCGGCACTGGGCCTTTTCATTATTTCATTCGGCATTTAATGTTTTTAGCGGGCGGTCTGGGTATAGCCTTTATTTTTCTGCGTACAGAAATTAAAAAAATTGAGCAATACGGCTATATTTTTCTTGGCTTATGCTTCTTGGCGTTATTATCTGTTTGGCTGCCTGGTATCGGTAAATCGGTTAATGGTGCGCGGCGCTGGGTGCATATTGGGCCTATGCAGTTTCAAGCAGTTGAAGCAGTTAAATTGATGTTTATTATTTGGTTGGCCAGTTATTTAGTGCGTTACCGCGATCAGATGGGTGTTAGCCTGAAAGCTTTGTTAAAGCCAATTGGGATAGCGGGTGCATTGGTAGCGATGTTGCTAGTACAACCCGATTTTGGTTCGTCGGCACTTATTTTAGCCATCACCTTATGCATGGTTTGGCTGGGCGGTGCAAATCAAAAACACATTGTGGCACCGGCAATTTTTATTGTTGTGGCAATGGGTTTTATTGCCTGGCTGGAGCCGTATCGCGTTAAACGCTTAACAACTTTTCTTGATCCATGGGCAGATCAATTCGACTCCGGCTTTCAGTTGGTGCAAGCTTTTATTGCTATTGGTCGCGGCGGTTTTACAGGCGTTGGCTTGGGAGGCAGTATATTAAAATTAGATTATCTGCCCGAAGCGCATACCGATTTTATATTCTCAGTGTTCGCCGAAGAGTTTGGGTTTTTGGGTATTTGCGTGTTGATTAGCTTATTTAGCATTTTAACTTGGCGCGCATTTAGAACTGCGTTAGGTTGCTTAGAGCTGAATCGCCCATTTGCGGCGTATTGCAGTTTTGGCTTGGGCTTGTGGATATGCATTCAAGCCACCGTGTCAATGGGCGTTAATCTCGGCGTGCTACCAACCAAAGGCCTAACCTTGCCGATGATTTCTTCAGGAGGCTCGAGCTTATTGGTGACTTGCGCCGCCATGGGTTTGTTATTGCGTATTAGCTATGAGCTCGACCGTGCGCGCCGCCAACGTGGTGAGCGGGTTGAAATAACGCGTACCGATGAATCAGGTTTTGCTAGAGTAACTATGCCTAAAGTTAGTGCCGCGCAACAAGCCGCACGTATTGGGCCAGCGCGTATCGAGCCTAAAATTGGTGCGCACGCATGAGTATAAACCCAGCCTTCAAAACAGTAATGATTATGGCCGGCGGCACTGGTGGCCATATCTTTCCTGGCTTGGCAGTGGCGCACGCACTCACTGCACGTAGTGTGCAAATTGTGTGGCTCGGTTCTGAAGGCGGAATGGAAACACGTTTGGTTCCTGAGCACGGTTTTGCTATTGAAACGCTGGCGATTAAAGGCTTGCGCGGCAAAGGTTTGGCCAGTTTGCTGAAGGCACCTTGGGCTATTGCCAGCGCTGTATTGAAAGCGAAAACCCTGATGACACGCTACAACCCCGATGCGGTGGTGAGTTTCGGTGGCTACACAGCGGGGCCGGGAGGTATTGCCGCGTATTTGCAAGGCCGGGCACTCATTGTGCATGAGCAAAATTGTGCACCAGGCTTAACCAATCGTTTGTTGGCGCGCATTGCAAAAAAAGTGTTAACCGGCTTCCCCAACAGTTTTAACAGCGTACCGAATACCACGGTAGGCAATCCGGTGCGACCAGAAATAAGCAATATAGCCGCGCCGGAGCTGCGCATGAAGTCTCGCAATGGCGCAGTGCGCTTACTCATTTTAGGCGGTAGCCAAGGAGCGCGTGCCATCAATAACTTAGTTCCAACTGTGTTAACCAACATTGGTACAGAGCAGATGTTTGAAATACGCCATCAATGTGGTGAAAAAATGCGTGTAGACACAGAACAAGCGTATCAAAACGCGGGTATTGCCGCGAGCGTTGAGCCGTTTATTCATGATATGGCACAGGCCTATGGGTGGGCCGATATTGTAATAGGCCGCGCCGGTGCACTCACTGTATCGGAAATATGTGCGGCCGGTGTGGCCAGTATTTTAGTGCCATTGCCAACAGCGGTTGATGATCATCAAGCCAAGAATGCTGACTTCTTGAAAACACATGGTGGCGGTTTATGGTTTCGCC
The DNA here is from genome assembly GCA_043747995.1 of Arenimonas sp. GTDB lineage: Bacteria > Pseudomonadota > Gammaproteobacteria > Xanthomonadales > Xanthomonadaceae > Arenimonas. Next base: position 1,074 of record JAYTOD010000200.1, on the reverse strand, counting down.
AAGATGCGCAGCTGGAAAGCAATGTGCGCATGGCATTACTGGATTTTGCCAAACACCCGGAACGCATGTTGGAAATGGCCAAGTCTGCGCGAGCCGCCGCATTCCCGCATGCAGCCGATGATATGGCTGAAATAATACAACAGGAGATTAATGCATGAAGCGGCACTTGCTAAAAGCAGGCGATTTGGCTCGAGCATTTCCGCGCGTGCATTTCATTGGCATTGGCGGCTCGGGCATGAGCGGCATTGCTGAGGTAATGGTGACCCTGGGTTATCAAGTCAGCGGCTCCGATCAAAGCGATAGCAATGCCACTAAGCGGCTGCAGGCAATGGGCGCAAGCATATTCAAAGGCCATACTGCAGAAAATATTGCGGGCGCTGATGTGGTGGTAGTTTCCAGCGCCATTAAAGCCGATAATGTTGAGCGCCTTGCGGCTAGAGCGCAGCGTATTCCAGTTGTGCCGCGTGCGGAAATGCTGGCGGAACTGATGCGCTTCAAACGCGGTATTGCCATTGCTGGTACGCATGGTAAAACTACCACAACCTCATTAACTGCAAGTGTGTTGCGCGAAGGTGGCTTGGACCCAACCTTTGTAATTGGTGGGCAGTTGTTATCAGCAGGCGCGAACGCGCAATTAGGCAGCGGCGAGTGGTTGGTTGCAGAAGCCGATGAAAGTGATGGCAGTTTCTTGCGCTTGAATCCTCTAGTGGCGGTGGTAACCAACATCGAAGCCGATCACTTAGAGAATTATGGTGGTGATTTTAATCGCGTTAAACAGGCATTCTCGGAGTTCCTGCATCGCTTGCCGTTTTATGGTTTAGCCGTGCTTTGTATTGAAGACGAAGAAGTTAGAGTGCTCGTCAATGAAATGCCACGCCATTGCATCACTTATGGCTTTCGCCCAGAGGCCGATGTGCGTGCCACCGATATATCACAAATGGCCGGGCAAATGCATTTTACTATGCATCTTCCTGATGAAAAAACGCAGGCGGTGGTGCTCAATTTACCTGGAAATCATAATGTCTTAAATGCATTGGCCGCTGCAGCGATTGCATGGCAACTGGGTGTTTCAAG
>JAYTOD010000199.1:0-2922 GCA_043747995.1 Arenimonas sp. | reverse complement strand
GCCGTTTCATCCGACCACAGCAACAACTGCGGATTCAAAACCGGCGTGGGTTGCACAAAAGACCAAGCCGCATGCTGCACTTGCCGTGTGCTGTTTTCACTGGCAGGATCGGCTGGCAGAGATTTACTGAATTGATTGCTGAATGCGGGAGATGGTGTAAGCGGCATAGCTATTCCATATAAAACGGCGTGTAATGTATACGTTATCGGCGAAATAACGTGTCTATAGAGATAGTGTATGCGCTTAGTGGGACGCTGTGCTGTTGGCTTTGCGAGCCTGCAATATCCGACCCCAATAAATATGTGCTGGCAATGCGATACCTGCCGCCAGACCTAACACCCAATGCACAGTAGCGGTATTTATTCGTAGCTGTTCACTGCCTAAATAATACAATCCCAAGCCGCTCAGAATCAGCATCAAACTTATCAAGCTAATCACTAGTCCGGTTGTTCTGTTTAACTTTTTTTGCCAGGCTCTTTTTATATGCACAATAAAAATCAAGCCTAATAACCAGACCAGCAACAAGGACACACAACCATGAATAATCAGCATAATGTGTTCGAGTGGATGCGGTTCAGGGCCAAACTCACCCTCACGGCTGATAAAGTAATGCAAGATTAACCAACAAGCACCCGAAGCAAGGCACAAGCTTGCAACTGTATAAATCCAGCGTCTTATCCAGGCCGACATTTTCATGCCATCGTGCAATGTTTTTCTACGGCTCATCCGTTAATTTGCAACCTCGAACCATCTTGATTTATCAACATCGCGCTGGCATTGAGTCGTTTTAATAGTGGCAAACAGCGCTCGCGCTTGGCAAAAACAATTTTCGTTAATGCATCAGCCCAAATTGCACGTGGCGCTGTCACGGTTACCGAACAAGGTTGTTGTAAGTAGCGCTGCGATTCGGCATCAAACAATGCACAGGGATTTTCATCGGTATCGGTAAAGTAATTCGCGCTAGTGGCCACCGCACCATTTTCAAGCTCTAGTAAGGGAATTTGTTTACTCAAATCATGTGGATTGCGAACAAATACCGTTTGCTGGCGACCGAACAAACGAATATCACCACCAGCATTAACTGTGGCGGCTTGAACACCATTTTTTTTCAAGGTTTGAATTGCTAAATCTACGGCAAAGCCTTTGGCAATGCCGCTCAAATCAAGCCACAACGGCTTAGAAAACTGCACATAACGATTGCCTAGCAATTGAATATCTTTCCAGTTGGCGAACTCATCGATTTGATTAGCATTGGGTGGCGGCAGCACGCGATCTTGCACAAGACGGCCAGCTATTGTGGGATCAAAGCAGCCATTGCTAACTTTTGCCAATGCCACAGATGCCTGCAAAACGCGATAAACCGGTGCAGATACTCTAACGGGACGTTGCTGTGCCAAGCGATTCAAATCACTTAATTCCGAGCACGGATTTTGAAAGCTCATCGAATGGTGCACGGTGGCAATCGCATCAAAGGCGGCTTGAATAGCATTGCACACCACAGCTTGTTTGCCTTGCGCGGCAATCGATACGTAAGTGCCCAACCAAGGCTGGGCTCGCAGTGTATCGTTTGATGAAGTATCGTTATTTGAATAAGATTTCATGGGTTGCAAGAATTCGCTTAACACCATCTGTTATATGTCGGCAAGAAAGTGTTGCGCCCGAAAGATTCACAATGTCTACATCAAGCTTTAGTACCGCACCCTGCTTTTTACCGTTAAATTGCGCCCGCCATTTCGGATTACGAATTTCGCTACCCCAAGTTTCACGGTAGTCAAGAATTTCAATCCCTTGAATTGAACCATCGTTTTTAACGGCCACCGCGTAGGTTATAAATTCATGCTTACCCAATACTTGATCAATATATACCCAGTCACCAGCACTTGCTCGCCAAACATTTATATTTAAATCACGTACACGTATACCACTGGTTTTCTGGATTAGCTTAGACTGCTCCACACTTAGCGCAATTGATAAGGGCTTGAAAGACTCTGTGGGGAAGAATTTTTTCTGTGCTTGCTCAACAGTCATATAGGTAGTAGCACACGCAGGTGCCGCAACTAACGCAGCAACTGGCAACAACCAATTAGCGGAATAACGATTATGCATGATTTAAAAATTATAGCCGAGTTTAACTCGGTACTCGTTTTTCTCATGCTCTAATAAATGTAGCGAGTCATCACGTAATGGATCTATCGGACCGCCTTTTAGTTGTGGCAACCAAGTAAACGTTGCCCAGTATTTTTCGCCGCCGTAATGCACTGTTGGGCCCAAGAATAAGCCCCAATGCTCGCGTGCGCCAAAATCTGGGTGCTCGGTATGCAAGCGAGATTCAAGCCCAACAAACCACTTCGGTGCAACGCGGTAAGACGCTCCTGTAGTAAGCTCTATTTCAGCTTCACGTTGTAGCTCATCGCTACCTTTAAAACGACGCCATTCTGGCTCAACGGTAAGATTAATCGCCGTGATTAATTGATCATCAAAAAAGTTTTTCTGAGCAATTAACTTGAACTCAACATCGAGCTGACGCATGCGTTCACCAGTCACTTTAAAAATAGTCGAATAACCGGGCTCCACATAAAAAGCCAAACCTATTTTGTCTTTATAAGGACTTAAAATATTCCACTTGAAAGAGGCTTTCACGCCATCGAAATCGAGATTTCGATCAAGATTCGGATATTCAGGTACCCCCATTTCAACTGGCGCGGCATCCACAATATTATGCGCACGCCCAGTTAAATATAACGATGTTTGAAAGCTGTCGCTCCAGCCATGTTCCCATTCAAACTGCACATCTTGGGCATTATACGAACCCACGCCTTTATCTTCGCGATGCGTGATCCAAACATAGGCTTCATTGGCACCTTTGGGCAGTGTTTCGGAGCCGTAAACATAACCGAATAAATTTTCATCCGCTTTACTTTC
>JAYTOD010000198.1:0-2272 GCA_043747995.1 Arenimonas sp. | reverse complement strand
TGTGCTGCTTGGTTTGGCGGTGGTTGTTGGCTTACTGGGCTTTCAAAAAATATTTAGGCGCAACAGCAACTAAGTCTTCAACACTCTACACAACACGCTACACTAAAGCGCATGGCTATTTCAAAAATAAAACCCCCAAAAATTAAATCTGCCTACGTGTGCGGTGAGTGCGGCGCGTCTTATGGCCAATGGCAAGGCCAATGCGGTGATTGTGGCGCATGGAATAGTCTCTCGGAGCTAGCGTTAAACGCGCCCAATACTAAGCCGCAGCGCGCTGGTTATGCCGGGGCTAGTGCCGCGCAGATTACTGCACTAAAAAATGTTTCCGACGACCGCCAGATCCGACTGCATACCGGCCTGAATGAGCTTGACCGCGTGCTTGGTGGTGGATTGGTGGAAGGCTCGGTGGTGTTGATTGGCGGCGACCCTGGCATTGGTAAGTCCACATTGCTGTTACAAGCTTTGGCGAGTATGGCTGCGCAGGTGCCGAGTTTGTATATTAGCGGCGAAGAAAGCTTAGGCCAAATTGCAGGTCGCGCTAAACGCCTTGATTTAAGTCTTGAGCATTTATTAGCGCTAGCCGAAACTTCGATCGAAAAAATCATTGCGCATTGCGAAATCGCTAAACCGAAATTACTGGTTGCCGATTCCATTCAAACCCTGTGGAGCGAGCAACTCAGTGCCGCGCCAGGTTCGGTTAGCCAAGTGCGAGAATGTGCTGCGCGCCTTGTGCGTTACGCCAAAGAAACCGGCACGTCGGTATTTCTGGTTGGCCACGTTACCAAAGAAGGCGGCATTGCTGGGCCACGCGTGCTCGAGCACATGGTGGATGCGGTTTTATATTTTGAGGGCGAAAGCGGCTCACGTTTCCGCATTTTGCGCGCGTTCAAAAACCGCTTCGGTGCGGTCAATGAATTAGGCGTATTCGCTATGGCCGATAAAGGCCTAAAAGAAGTAGCTAACCCTTCAGCAATATTTCTTTCAGGGCAAAGCCAAAGCGCGCCGGGCAGTGTGGTGCTGGTCACCCGCGAAGGCACGCGTCCGTTGCTGGTGGAAGTGCAGGCCTTAGTCGATCAATCGGCCATGCCCAATCCACGCCGGGTAACCCTCGGCTTAGATCAGAACCGTTTAGCCATGTTGCTAGCCGTTATGCACCGGCATGGTGGCGTGGGCGTTTACGACCAAGACGTGTTTGTGAATGTGGTTGGCGGCATCCGCGTGCAGGAAACCGCCGCCGATTTGCCGGTGTTGTTGGCGGTTTTATCTTCATTAAAAGATAGGCCTTTAGCCGAGAAAACCGTCGCCTTTGGCGAAGTAGGGCTGTCGGGTGAAATCCGGCCAGTGCCGAACGGCGAAGAACGCCTGAAAGAAGCCGCCATGCACGGCTTCAAACGCGCCATTGTGCCCAAAGCCAACGCCCCAAAACTTGGGCAATACCCTGATTTAGAAATCATTGCAGTGGATCGCTTGATGGATGCGCTGCAGGCGGGGTTTTAACCACTTTGCAACAACATCACTAACACAAACTTCGAGCCGAAAAACGCCAGTGCCAATAGTTCCATTGCTCTCAACGCATTATGTAATAAACCCTTACACAAATTTAAATATTTTCTGATTCCAGTCGAATTATTCTTACTGCATGATGCAGTAATGCCATACATAAAATTACCAGCCACGTTTTGTTCGATTGAATGTCTGCTTAAGACTGACAAGGTGTGTTTGACAATTATATTTAATGTACATACAATAAATGTATAGGATTGAATACGATACTGTAAAAAGCGAGCGAAACCGCCTTGAGCGTGGATTGTGCTTCGAACAGGTAGCAGCGTTCAATTTTGAAACCGCTATATACGAAATGGATGAACGGCGAGATTACGGTGAAGTTCGAATCCGTGCGTTGGGCTTTCTTGACGAGCGCCTTCATGCATTGGTGTTCATTGATGTTACTAATGGAATTCGCATTATCAGTTTCCGCAAAGCCAATAAGCGCGAGGTAAGTAAATATGAAAAAACAATCAAATCCAAAGCGGGTGGATAAAGACAATCCAGAGTGGACCGACGATGATTTCAAGCACGCCGTGCCATTGTCTGTGTTGCCTGAGTCATTGCAAGCCAAACTGTCAGGCATTCAACGCGGACGGCCTAGAGCTGAAGTGACCAAACAGCGCATTAGCATCCGGCTATCGCCAGACGTACTCGAAGGCTTCCGCGCCAGTGGCGCTGGATGGCAAACGCGAATGGATGCAGCGCTGAAAGAATGGTTGCAAAG
>JAYTOD010000197.1:0-8500 GCA_043747995.1 Arenimonas sp. | reverse complement strand
CATGCATCGTTTGCGATTAATACTGTCTTTGTTTGCGCTCTCACTCGCATATATAGCTGTGATGTTTTTAAATCAGCGTGCAACGCCTGTTGTTCGGCTGGATTTAACAGAAAATAAGTTGTTTACCTTATCGCAAGGCAGTATCAGTATCCTAAAAAATATGCGCTATCCGGTGCAACTGGATTTATATTATTCAGAAAAAGAAGCACGCCCATATCCACAATTTAGGCAATATGCTGAGCGCGTAATAGAAAAAATTGAAGAGTATACTGCGCAATCCAAGGGCAAAATTACACTCACACGCGTTGACCCTGAGCCGTATTCAATTTCCGAAGATCAGGCTATTGCCAATGGCATTGCGGCAGTTCCGTTAGAAGATGGTTCTGGGCCTTTATATTTTGGAATTACTGCCCAAACAAAAAATAAAGTACAGTCTATTGGTTTTATTAAGCCAGAGTCTGAGCAGAATCTTGAATATGAATTATCAAAACTTATTCAAACTGTGCAAACTTTAAAAAAACCTAAGGTAGCCTTGTTAAGCGATTTGCCTGTAGCTGGTGGTTTTGTTGAAGCATTTGGGCAAGCATCGCCTGCGTGGGTGGTTTACCGCCAATTATCTGAACGTTATGAGCTTATCCAGCTAAGCCCACAAAATATGACCATACCAGCAGACCTTGATGTTCTGTGGGTTATGCATCCGCATGCCTGGCCAGCATCAACAGTGCAGCAGCTTCGCCGTTATGTTGAAAATGGCGGACATGCAGTAATAATGCTTGATCCGTATGCTGAGTCAGTGCCTATTTTAACCAGCTTTGCACGCGGAACTCCAAATGTGAATGCAACTTCGGATATAGCCGCTTTATTTTCGAAATGGGGTATAGGTTTTGATCCAGATATGATTGTGCTAGATAGTAAATATGCCTGGTTAATGCAGTTGAATGATAGCCAATTCCCGAAAAGGAACCCGGCATTAATTAGCCTGCCTAGCGAGGCAATGAATCAGCATGATGTAGTAACTGCAGACCTAGATCGCATTGTTTTCTCTAGCGTCGGTTCATTAAGCATACTTGAGAATAGCAAGCTAACTATAGAACCTTTACTGCAAAGTTCTGATTCGTCAAAATTAATTACTGTTGAACAATTTCAGCAAGTTAGTGAAAATCCGGAACAATTGCTAAATAAATTTGTTTCAAGCCAAGAACCTTTCGTTTTAGCGGCGCGTTTCAGCGGCAATATTGCAGAGCCATCGCAAGCTAGCAAGCTTGCAAATTTTATTGTGATAGCCGATACCGATATGCTGACTGATCGCTTATGGGTGCTTGAAAATAGCTTGTTTGGGCAGCCGGTATTTAGTGCGCAGGCCAGTAATGGCGATTTTTTCTTTAATGTTATTGACCAACTTTCTGGCAGCGACGATCTGATTTCTATTCGCAGCCGTGGCATGGTCTCTCGGCCATTTAATAAGGTTGATCAGATTAGACGCATATCAGAACAAAAATACCGTGATAGCCAAGCGCAAGTTCTATCAAGCCTGCAAGACGTGCAAAACGAGTTAAACAGTATGCAAGCAGCTAAGCAAACCCCATCAAAAATATTGAGTAGCCCGGAATATAAAGCTGCTATTGCTAAAAAAGTTAAATTACGACAACAGTTGCGCCACATTCAACATGAACTTAATAATGACGTTGATCGCTTAGGCCAAATAATTAAAATCATCAATATTTTCAGCGTTCCAATCATTTTATTGTTGATTTCCTGGGGCGTTTATTTAAGACGCAGAATGCAAACTAATTATGCCCGACTTACACATGGCCCGCTATAAAAAAGGTTTTGACATTGCACTTGCTACAAATCAACTTATCAAAGCTGATAAATCTTTGCGGGCATGGATTAAACACATTGGTGCGATTGATCATAGCGCAGGCTGGCGCCAAAGCTTTGATGTAAGTGATGCATTAGCGCGCGCAATTTTATATCAGCAATTGAGCGGTAAGGCAGCAGCCACCATTGTTTCGCGTGTTGAATTACTCATTGCTAACACACGTATTCACCATGCTGCACTTAAGCCGGTCAGTGATCTGCAACTGCGCGCCTGCGGTGTTTCTGGCAATAAAGTGTTGGCTTTGCGCGATCTTGCTCGGCGCGAAGCCGCTGGTGAAATTCCCCAAGCACGGCAGCTGCAATATTTTAGCAACGAGCAAATTATTGAGATGCTGGTACCAACGCGAGGTATTGGCCGTTGGACCGTTGAGATGATGCTGATGTTTCGCTTAGGCCGCCATGATGTATTACCGATTGACGATTTAGGCATTCGCAAAGGCGCACAAATTCTTGATCAACTAGATGTTATGCCTAGCCCGAAAGAGCTGGCGGTGCGTGGACAGGCGTGGTCGCCGAATCAAACCATGGCAAGTTTTTATTTATGGCGAATTGCCGACTTCAGCAAAGAAAGCGTAAAACGTTCGCAGGATTAATCGTTGCCTTGATAATACCAATGCCATGGCTCATAGCAAATGCCATGGATGTTACCGCGTGGGTAACTTAAGTGAAAGCCAAAATCACCGGCAAAAGTATTCAGCCAGGAGAATGCGGATGTTTGTTCGAAGGATTGCTCTGCGGCTAGTTCGCCCATTGCACTGATATCTATGGCGCGGCCTGAATGATGTTCGCTAAATCCGGGTGCTGTATTGACGCTTAAAATATCTTTGAGTGTTAAACCGCGCGCCATTTTTCGTTGAAAAATGCCCATTTGGTAGTGATAACCACGAAAGCCAGATATCGCTTCAAGAATTTCGCCATCTTGTTTTGCGCACCTTTGCATGCGTTGCCAAGCCGCTTTGGTGCGGTGTTCCAGCCACAAAGTGCGCTGATATCGATCTTTACCTGCGTACTCAAGCATATTCGGCTCAGCCACTAGTTGCAGATGGTGCGAGGCAGCATAGACATCCACATCAAGCTCTAAAGTATTTAATAATGCCAAGACATCACTGGTTGACCTAAGCTGGTTGGCGCAATACATTGCAACCGAAAAAAGCTCATTAACAGCCTCAAGGCGTTGAACATCACCAGCGACGCGTCGTAAGAATTGTACTGAGTTATTTTTGACTGTAGCTACATACTTGCCGCTTTGCTTGTCACGAATCAACCAATCTGACTGCGCCAAGTTGCGCGCATGTTGATTAGCTTTTGCTGTATACAAACGCGCAGGCACGGCATCTAGTGCTTCACCGTTAATTAAACAGTATTGATTGGGTATTAACATTAAAGTTTCTTTAGGTGCTCTAGAAATGCTGCGGGTTTTTCCAAGCTTAATAATATAGGGCCATTATTACTTGGAACATAAACTATTTTCTGTGTACCGGTGATGTAGATATGAGCTTTCTCACCGTTTTTTAATTTGAATAAACCAGACTTTAAGCCTGGCATACCGGCACCATACAGTTTCCAGCGCGGCTTAAGCTCATCCATTTTGTCGAGGTTAATTTCTTTGGCAGCATCACGGTTTAATGTTGATAATGACCAGGTTTTATTAACGAAACTAACACGAACCTTTAGGCCGTCTGTACCAAGCTTGACCTCTGGATTGCGCATACCTTTCATGCTCAGCAAAAGGATAGCGGGACCAATGGCCACGATTAATACCCAAGTCCACACAGGAATAGGTGTGAAATCGCCAGGATTCATCAACCAAAATACAGTCAATATGAATACAGGAAGTAATGCAGCTCCGGCAATAAACCACTTTGCGGCTGGCCCCGCAGGTGAAAGCTTAAATTCTTTGGTGTTTGTATCAGTCATGTTTATTTACCTCATATTCTTTTTTTGGTAAGCGTTTTGATTGACGTAGTGCTTCACGCAACACATATTCTATTTGAGCATTCAAGGAGCGCAGATCATCATCTGCCCAATGCTGGATGGCTTCCAACACCGGAGCTGATATTCGCAATGGAAAGGCTTTCTTCTCTGCCATACTTAGGCCTTAGTTGCCTGAAATAAGGGAATTAATCCCAACAAAGAAACCGCAACGATGATGAATGCGGCAGTAGGCCCCATTTTATCTGGCAAAACCAACAAGCCGATACCAAGTAAAATTACCAAAGTGCTCAACATGACGCAGTATAGTCCTGTGGCGATTCTAGCCTGGTCTGGGTTGCGTGCTTTTGCCAGCGACGCCGGTTTCCATCTGCCCATTAACATCGCTAAGCCAAGGAGTAGCCCTGGCATAGCACTTAAAATGGTAATGAGGCTGGCTTTGAGCATTTCGTCCATAGCCGGCTCAGTAGATGCTGCCAGCATTCACAATCGGCTGTGTGCCACGTTCGCCACATAGCACCACCAACAAATTGCTGACCATAGCGGCTCTGCGTTCAGGGTCAAGATCAACCACATTGCGTTTAGATAATTCGCTGAGCGCCATTTCAACCATACTAACCGCGCCTTCTACTATGCGTGTGCGGGCGGCGATGATGGCGCTTGCTTGTTGGCGTTGTAGCATAGCTTGCGCAATTTCTGGGGCGTAGGCTAAATGGCTAATGCGTGCTTCAACCACGCTAACGCCGGCTTCGGCTAAGCGATCTTGGATTTCTTCGGTTAAATGCTTAGCTATTTCGCCGGCATGGCTGCGCAAGGATATCTTGCCATCTTCGTGTTGATCGTATGGATATGAGGTGGCCATAGCGCGCAAGGCGGATTCCGATTGTATATGTACAAAACTTTCGTAATCGTCAACGTTATATACCGCTTCAGCTGAATCCACCACATTCCATACCACAACTGCGGCAATTTCAATTGGGCTGCCTTCCAAATCATTGACTTTCAGTTTGCCAGACTCAAAATTGCGAGTTCGCAGTGAGATTTTCTTTTTGCTGTAGAACGGATTGTTCCAACGTAGGCCTTGTTCTTTAACGGTACCAACATATTTACCAAACAAACTAAGCACTGCTGCTTGGTTTGGTTCCACCATATATAGGCCCATTAAACAGAAACTGGCGATGATTAGTACACTGATACTGGCAATAGCTTGAACTGGCAAACTATTATCAATACCATTAATCATCAAGATAAGTGCAATAACCATTGCTGCTAATGATATGAGGGTGACTGGAATGCCAGCTAAGGATTTTTGTTGATTTTCTTTCATGATGACACCTCGTTGTTAGATATCAAAATGATATCATTTTAAAACAAATTGTCAATAAAGAAATTATGCTTATAAATCAACTAATTAATAAAATTAATGAATTAAGGCTTGATGCGATCAAAGCGAATAATGGGCGATGGTGACTGCTCACTGCCAATAAACAAGCTGTTACCATCCGATGAAAAGGTAATACCTTCAGCTTGTGGCAACCATGGCAATGTAATGGTGTGCATTGGCTTTAAATGCTTTGGTATTTTTTTAGCATAAAGGCTAAAAAATGTTACTTGCTGATAATTTAGAACAGCCAGCCATTGCCCATCTGGGCTAATATCGGCGCCGGTTATTTGTGCTCTGTAACGGCCAAAATCACCTTTGATGTTCATGGTTTTTTCATCAGGTTGGGCAATATTTTCAAGCACACTAATACGTTTTGGCACAGCGCCATTTTCTGCATTAAATGCTATAGAAAATATTTCGGCTGGCACTCTTTTTTTGGATATCAAATAAAATTGCTGACGCTTTTCATCAGCAACTAAAGATTCTATATCGCGTGCACCATCAGGCCATTGAAACTGGATAGTGCGAATAGATGTAATTTTTCCATTTTCAGCCAGTTGTGTAGGTTCTTCAAAAATATGAATAAATAAATCTTTGCGTATCCCACCGTTATCGCCAGTGTCGGCTAGAGCTAAGTAATTTTTGCCCTGTAAACGGAAATTGGTGATATCTTCCCAATCAATATTTCGAATAGTTTCTAAGCTATAAATTGCTTTTGTTTGCGCTTGCGCGTTAAGCGCGTAGATTTCTGCGGGCTTGGCGCCGTCGTTATGCGCCCAATAAATTCCTTGATGTACATTTGAACGTGTTAGCCCTGACAATTCGTCTAATTTAGCTTCTGGTATTCCCGTAAACTGTGGTTCAGACCAGCGCAAGTTGGCCGGTTCAGATGTAGCTTGGCATGCCGATAGTGAGATGAAGCCAAGCGTTGCAAGGCTTAATACGGTGGCTCGAGATTTAATCAGTACGGAAAATAAGTGCATTGGTATAGAATGACACATTCGCCTTTTGCAGACAATTGTATGAGCCAAAAATCGGTTAGTTTAGGAACGCCTGAAGCTAAAAATGCCTTTCGTGTCTTACTGTTAGGCTCGGGTGAATTAGGCAAAGAAGTGGCCATTGAATTACAGCGTTTTGGTGTGCAAGTGATTGCCGCAGATCGCTACGATAACGCACCTGCCATGCAAGTTGCGCATGAGTGCTATACACTAAATATGCTTGATCCTGCAGCACTTCGAGATTTAATCGAGCACGTAAAGCCGCATTTAGTGGTGCCAGAAATTGAAGCGATTCATACTGAAACTTTACTCGACATGGAAACCAATGAGGGCTTGCAAGTTATTCCAACCGCGCGCGCCGCGCGCTTGACCATGGACCGTGAAGGTATTCGCCGATTAGCTTCTGAACGCTTGGGCTTGCCAACCTCGAATTACTGTTTTGTAAATAATGAATCCGAATATTTGCAGGCTATAAAAAACATTGGTATGCCTTGCGTCATCAAGCCCTTGATGTCGTCATCGGGCAAAGGCCAAAGTACCATTAAATCCGAACACGATATTGCTGATGCCTGGAAAAAATCACAAACCGACGGACGCACTGGAGAAGGGCGCTGTATTGTGGAAGGTTTTGTGGATTTTGATTATGAAATCACCTTGCTGACTGTGCGGCACCGCGATGGCACAAGTTTCTGCGCGCCGATAGGGCATTTGCAGATTGATGGCGATTACCGCGAAAGCTGGATTCCACAGCCAATGAGTGCTAGAGCATTGGCAAGTGCGCAAGACATTGCGCAACGAATTACTGATAATTTAGGTGGCGTGGGATTGTTTGGCGTGGAGTTATTCGTCAAGGGTGACGATGTTTGGTTTAGCGAAGTTTCTCCACGCCCGCATGATACCGGCTTGGTGACATTAATTTCGCAAGAGTTGTCAGAGTTTGCCTTACATGCTCGTGCGATTTTAGGCTTGCCTATTCCAAGTATAGAGCTACTTGGCCCGTCTGCCTCGTGCGCTATTTTGGCCAAAGGCAAAGGTATCCCCGAATTTTCAAATGTAGATAAAGCACTAACAGAACCCAATACAGCTTTACGTTTATTTGGCAAACCGATGGTTGATGGCTCACGGCGTATTGCTGTGACACTAGCGCGTGACGAAACTATTGAAGGGGCGCGTGAAAAAGCCCGCCGTGCCGCACAAGCTTTATGTATAGATTTAATTTAATTATGAGCACCATTGAATTCTTCGGTTATCTCGCCGCAACACTCACTACCATTTCCTTCATTCCGCAGGTGATTCAGGTTTGGCGTAGCAAAAACACCAAAGATATATCACTTGGCATGTATTCAATTTTCTCTGTGGGTATTTTGGTTTGGCTGATTTACGGACTGTTGCTAGGCTCTTGGCCAATAATCATTGCTAACAGCATTACCATTGTGTTGGCGGGTTCGGTATTGGGTATGAAGTTGAAGTATGGCTAGGTTAGTTTATAAAACCACACCCATTCGGCCACCTAACAGTGTGGCTTCTTGGTGTGCGAATTCATCGAGCTGCACTTTGCCTTCTGGGAACAGCACAATCACTGTTGAGCCGTAGTTGAAACGTGCCATTTCGGTGAAGCGCGCTACGCTGATGTGTTGGCCGCGGAAATCGAGTTTCTTTGGCTGATTGGTGTATTTGGGAATATTGACGCCGTTCCATACCGTTTCCACACCCGAAACCAACATCGCGCCCACCATTACCATACACATTGGGCCGAAGTCGGTATCGAAATGGCAGACTAATCGCTCGTTGCGGGCGAACAAACGCGGAACATCGTTAACGGTGGCTGGCGACACGCTAAACAAGCGGCCGGGCACATGCAGGGTTTCGGTTAATGTGCCAGTCCAAGGCATATGCACGCGGTGGTAATCGCGCGGTGATAGATAAATATTCATGAACGTGCCGTTTTCATAGGCCTTCGCCAATTCGGCATCGCCCACTAATTCCGCAGCTGTGTAGTCGTGGCCTTTGGCTTGAAAAATTCGGCCATTAGCAATTCTTCCGCATTGGCTTACCTTGCCATCAGCCGGCAATAGCAAGGCTTGCGGGTTAGCATCCGCCACGCGCGCACCAGGTTTTAGAGCGCGGGTGAAAAAGGCATTAAAGCTGGCATAGTTATCCGGATTGCTATCTAGCGCTTCGCGCATATTGACATCGAAATTGGCCAATATGGTGTTGATAAACGTGCGTTTAATCCACGGTGTTTTCGAGTGCGCCAAATAATAGGCAAGCCGCGACAGAAAACGGTGCAGCAAAAGGTATTGTG
>JAYTOD010000196.1:0-4458 GCA_043747995.1 Arenimonas sp. | reverse complement strand
GTCGCCGCTATAGCCCGGAATCACCGGCACGCCGTTTGCAATCATCAGCGTTTTGGCACCAGCTTTGGAGCCCATGGCGCGCATACTTTCGGCTTTGGGGCCAATGAAAACCAACCCAGCAGCACCAACCATTTCAGCGAACTCGGCATTTTCGGATAAAAATCCATAACCCGGATGAATCGCGTTGGCATTTGTGCTTAGCGCCGCTTGCAAAACAGCATCTTTGTTTAAGTAGCTTAAGTTGGCTTCCGATGAGCCAATATAAACGGCTTCATCGGCAAGCCGCACATGCTCTGCATCGCAGTCGGCATCAGAAAAAACTGCAACCGTTTGAATGCCTAATTCATTGCAAGTACATATTACACGGCAAGCAATTTCACCACGGTTAGCAATCAATATTTTCTTAAACAAATTCATTGTTCGTTCTCGCTAATCCAATCTGCTGGACGCTTTTCTAAGAATGCATTCAAGCCTTGTTGGCCTTCATGGCTAACTCGCAAACGCGCAATCAGTGCTGCATTTTGTGCGTCTTGCGCACGCATCGTTTCAGCTGTGTTGGCGGACTGATACGAATGGATTAATTGCTTGGCTTCGCTTTGTGCCTGCTTTCCGCCTTTGCCAAGCCAATGCAAAATTCGATTCAGTGTTTCATCAAGCTGCTCAGCGGCAACGCATTCATGGATTAAGCCAATCTGTTGGGCTACTTCTGCATCAAATATTTCAGCGCTTAAGAAGTAACGTCGTGCTTGCCGTTCACCGATGGCGGAAATCACATACGGCGAAATCACCGCTGGCACCAAGCCCAGTTTCACTTCACTTAAGGTGAACTTGGCTGAATTTACCGCTACTGCGATATCGCAACACGCAATTAAGCCTACGCCACCGCCATACGCCGAGCCATTTACGCGCGCCAGAGTAGGGATGGGCAGGTTATTCAAGGTTCGCAAGCACTGCGCTAGCGCCTGTGCATCGGCAACATTTTCTTGCTCGGTTGCGCTAGCCATGGCACGCATCCAGTTTAAATCGGCGCCGGCAGAGAATGTATTGCCTGCACCAGTTAGCACCAAACAGCGCAGGGAATCATCAGCGGCAACTTGCTGTAAAGCAGCGGTCAGCGCCTCAATCAGCTCGGCATCAAAGGCATTATGGCTGTTCGGGCGGTTCAGCGTAATCGTTGCACGGGAACCGGTGCGGCTGAGAAGTACGGAATTGGGCATGGGCGGTATGCAAAACCTCAAAAGGAAATGATAGCGGATATGGCGGGGAATTTGGGAATGTGCTTGGTGTTGCGCGGCACTGGGTACTCTATTTTTTAAGGCAATTCTGCAAATGTTTTGGTAACAATATGATCGTTTTTGGTGATCATCGAACACGTATAGCCGTTAAATGGTGGCAATCCGACAAATTCAATAACCACGCTATCCAAAGTATCTCGCCGAATTGTCAGTTTTTCCTCAGCTTGCTCGGCAAAAGCAACTACGCTTGATGCTAAATCGCCATGGGCAATGGCATGACAAAACTTGTGTGCTTTATCGCGAATATAAATATCTGAAACAGCAGCAACAGCAAAATAGCTAAAAATGAGCAGGCTTAGATATACCGCTAAGCGAATCATGTAGGTGTTGGGTTTGTTGATGTTGGTCATGATGCACTAACGTATGGCATAAATAATTATAAGTACGCCTAGTATAAATGAGCAAACAGCAACCAGCTTGAGATAACGAAGTGCATATGGAACGGCTCGTTGTGCGAACCGGTGATGCCATTGCCAAGGCACAACAAAAAGGCAGGCTGTTGTGCCGATGAGAATCCAGCCAAAAATTGTAAAGATCTCAGAGAACATCATCAGTGGTGCGTGGAGTACAAATGCGGCACCAACAACTAAGCGAATTATCAGCTCAAGATAATGAACAGGTACAGAGGAAGCGAAGCCTAGAAGGAAACTAGAGGCTTTTGCAGGTTTTAGAAAAGACACAATAGCTAGAGCGATTAAATACAGTCCAGCCAATAGTATTGTAATTAGTGCTAGTGAATTAAGCATTAGAGTAAGTGAACTCAAAAAAATTATATCCAGCCACATAGGGCAATAAATCATTCTCAGCGCAAGGGCGCGTGTTGGTCAAGTTATGTACGGTATTATTTTCAAAAACATAGCTGATGAACTAGGCGCATTTGTTAGAAGATGCAACTTAGCTTGATTGCTAGATGTATCGTTGCAAAAAATGACTTAAATCAAACACAATTGCCCACATTCGCACTATAATGAGAATTATTCCCATTTGGAAGCGAATTGTGGATTTAAGCCAATTAGCCAAAGGTTCCTCCGCGCAAGTGCTTAGCGTGCAAAGCCGTGGTGCAGATGACGCGATTGCACAACGCCTGCTGGATTTGGGTTTTGTGTTAGGTGAGCGCGTTAAATGCATCAGCTTAGCGCCGTTCGGCGGCGACCCAATCTTGGTGCAAATTGGCTTCACCCGTTTTGCGCTGCGCAAAGTGGAA
This sequence comes from Arenimonas sp., assembly GCA_043747995.1. Classification (GTDB taxonomy): domain Bacteria; phylum Pseudomonadota; class Gammaproteobacteria; order Xanthomonadales; family Xanthomonadaceae; genus Arenimonas. Next base: position 1,959 of record JAYTOD010000196.1, on the reverse strand, counting down.
GCCGCGCGTGTGCAGATTGAGGCGCAAGCATGAGGCCGCTTTCGATCGCCTTGGTGGGTAATCCCAATTGTGGCAAAACCGCGTTATTTAATTTACTGACTGGCAGCCGCCAGAAAGTGGCGAATTACGCCGGCGTGACGGTTGAGCGCAAGGAAGGCCAGTTTAGTTTGGCCGATAGGCAAGTGAGTGTGCTGGATTTACCCGGTGCGTATAGCTTAAGCGCGACCAGCCCCGATGAACTGATTACCCGAAATATCTGTATGGACACGCACGATTACGGCTTTCATCCGGATGTGTTGGTGTGTGTAGTAGATGCCACCAATTTGCGTTTGCATCTGCGTTTTGTGCTTGAGTTAAAAGCGCTTGGTAAGCCGCTGTTAGTGGCATTGAATATGATGGATGCGGCAAAAAAACGCGGTATCGATATTGATGTGGAAAAGTTACAGCAAAGCTTAGGCGTGCCGGTTGTACCAACCATTGCGGTGGCATCACATGGCGCCGATGCCTTAAAGAAATACCTTGCTGAACAAACCGTGCCCTTGCCAGCTATTGAGCTACATCAAAACAGTACCGATAGCCATTTGCAAGTTCGGCACATCTTGCAGAGCGCGGTAAGCATGCCAAGTGACACAGCGGTGTTTGATGATCGTTTAGATCGCTTATTGTTGCACCCTGTTTTCGGGCCTGTTGTGCTGGGCTTAGTGTTGTTTTTTATGTTTCAGGCCGTGTATGCCTGGGCCGCGCCATTTCAAGATAGTATTTCAGCTTCAGTGCAGTGGTTATCCGGAATGGTTGGTCAGCTATTACCAGAAGGCATTGTATTGAGTATGTTGCAAAACGGTATATTCGCCGGGCTTGGCACGGTGTTAGAGTTTTTACCGCAAATTTTAATTTTATTCGCGTTTATTTTAGCTTTAGAAGAAACCGGCTATTTGCCGCGCGCTGCTTTTTTGTTGGATCGAGTGATGTTTGCTTCGGGCTTAACCGGCCGTTCGTTTATTCCTTTGTTGTCAAGCTATGCTTGCGCCATTCCGGGCATTATGGCTACACGTTCCATACAAGATCCACGCGATCGCTTAGCCACCATTATGGTTGCGCCGCTCACTACCTGTTCAGCACGATTGCCGGTGTACACACTACTGATTGGCGCGTTTATTCCTGAGCAGAAAGTACTGGGCTTGTTCAATATGCAAGGCTTGGTGTTGTTCGGCCTATATCTGTTCGGTATTGTTAGTGTGTTTGGTGTGGCGTGGGTGATGAAAAAGTTTAATCGGCAGAAATCCGATCACGCTTTATTGCTTGAGCTGCCATCGTATCGCCTGCCGAACCTGCGTGATTTAGCGATTGGCTTATGGGACCGAACACGCATATTTTTACGCCGCGTAGGTGGAATTATTTTAACCTTAACGATTTTGCTGTGGTTTTTATCCAGCTTCCCCGGCCCGCCGGATGGCGCGCTATTGCCAGCTATCGAGTACAGTTTTGCCGGAAGAATAGGGCATTTTTTAGCACCGTTGTTCGCTCCAATTGGCTTTAACTGGCAGATTGTGCTGGCCTTAATTCCTGGCATGGCCGCGCGCGAGGTGGCGGTATCGGGTTTGGCCACCGTGTATGCGCTTTCCGCGCAGGGTGACAATGTGGCGCAGCTGAGTGATATTCTCGCTTCGCAATGGACGCTAGCTACCGCATTGTCAGTACTAACCTGGTATGTATTTGCTCCGCAATGCATTTCCACTATCGCCACCATAAAGCGTGAAACTAACTCTTGGAAATACACCAGCTACGCCGTCATCTATTTATTCGGCTTGGCGTATTTGTTCGCATTTTTGGTTTATCAGTGCGCGGTGTGGCTGGCATGAGCCCGCTTTGGCAAAATTTACTGATCTACGCGCTGGTGCTGTGGTGTGTGTGGCGTTTGCTGCGTAAATATGTGCCGAATTCGGCATGGCAAACGCAAGC
>JAYTOD010000195.1:0-4060 GCA_043747995.1 Arenimonas sp. | reverse complement strand
CTTAGCCAGCTTGCCGAACTCAACCCGCAAATAAAACCAGCCTACGGCCTGCACCCGATGTTTTTGGCTAATCATCTGCCTGCGCATCTTGATGCTTTGCCCAACTGGCTACAGCTCTCAGAATGTGTGGCGGTGGGTGAATGCGGACTCGATTTTTTTGTGCCAAATTTGGATGTGAACCAGCAAGAAGCGTTTTTCATTGCGCACATAAAACTTGCCAAGCAATTCAACAAACCGCTGATTATTCACGCCCGAAAAGCCACCGAACGAGTTATTCAGCTGCTGAAACAGTTCGGACCAGTAACGGGTGTGATTCACAGCTATTCGGGCAGTTTGGAGCAAGCTCAACAACTGATCGGCATGGATTTTTTACTCAGCATAGCTGGGCCAATCACCTACCCGCGTAGCAACCGAATCAGTGCTTTAGTACAAGAAATTCCGCTTGAGTTTCTATTGCTAGAAACAGACTCCCCCGACCAACCGTTATTCGGCGAACAAGGCCGACGCAATGAGCCGTGCTTTTTGCCGAAAATAGCACAAGCCGTAGCTGAAGCCAAAAACTGTTCGGTTGAAGAAGTTGCCCAGCAAACTACAGAAAATACGATGCGTTTATTTGGCTTTCGTTTGCAATAAAATTTCCATCGTTTTCGCCACCGCCGCAAACGCAAATGCGCCGGTTACATGCGTAGCCGCGCCTAAGCCATCGCCACAATCCAGTTTAAATCCGGCCTCGGGATTAGTTTCAGGGCGAATACCACAGACGCTACCATCGGCTTGTGGATATTGAACATTTTCCAGTGAATACACCGCTGGCACGCTGAAATAGCGGCCTTTGCTTTTCGGAAAATTAAAGTCGGTGCGCAATTTTCGGCGAATAAGTGCAAGCAAGGCATCTTGCTCGGTTTTAGCCAAATCGCGAATGCGGATTTGGGTCGGGTCAGTTCGGCCACCCGCAGCACCAATCACAAGAATTTTTTGCTTATTGCGGCGACACCACGCAATCAGCTCCACTTTCACCCGAAAACTGTCGCAGGCATCAATCACTAAATTAAAGCCCGGTTCAAGCAATTCAGCCATATTTCTTGGGGTAATGAACGACGCAATGGCATGAACTTGCATATCTGGGTTTATCGCCAAACAACGCGCTTTCATCACATCCACTTTGTTTTGGCCGAAAAACCCGTCCATGGCATGCAATTGACGATTGGTATTGGATACGCAGATATCATCGGCATCAAATAGTGTTAATTGCCCTACTCCTGAGCGCGCCAAGGCTTCCACCAACCAAGAGCCCACGCCACCTATGCCGATGACCGCCACATGGCATTGGCCAAGCGTTTGCAAGCTGCCTGCGCCATATAAGCGTTCAATGCCTGAGAAGCGTTCAAAACGTTTTTTCATGGCGCTATTGTAAGCGCTGGGCTTGTCTTTTAGTATGGTGGTACGATTTTTAAACCGGATGGATTTATGCGCGCATTGATATGCATACTGATTGGCCTGCTGGCAGGAGCTCTATTAACCTCAATGCTGATGAACAAACTAAGCCAAGGCAGCGCTTTTCCAAAAGGCCTGATGGCGGTGCAAGGCCACCATTTTGGGGCACTGAATCAATTAGCAAAAGACAACCGCTGCAGCACAACGGAAATACAGCCGCATTTAATTAGCCTGCGTATTTTAGCGGCTGATGTTGAACCGGCGTTCAAATCATTAGCTGAGGAAGATGTACAATTCGGCCGCTATGGTGCTGATTTACGCCGCGTGTTGGATTTGCAATTAGCTAAATCAATCAACAATTGTGCTGATTTGGCCACATCAACCAGCGCCATTAAGCAAGCCTGCGAAAACTGCCACCGCGACTATAAGTGAAACGCCATGACACCTGAACTAACACAAATCTTATACATCATTTCTGCGGGTCTGATCTTAATCGGACTTTTAGGTACAGTATTGCCAGTTCTGCCTGGCATCCCGCTAGCTTTTGTGGGCATGTTATTAGCAGCCTGGGTTGGCGATTTTACTAAAATTTCCCTAATTACCGTCATAGTGCTCGGCCTGCTCACTGCCGCTTCAGTGGCCGTTGACTTTTTTGCAAGCCTTATCGGCGCCAAACGCGCGGGAGCCAGCAAGCTCGCCATGCTCGGCGGCGCTTTGGGCGGGCTAATCGGTTTTTTGGTTTTGAATATTGTTGGCCTTATCATTGGGCCATTTATTGGCGTGGTGGCGGTTGAAATGTTTCGCGGAAAATCCGCCCGCGAAGCCGGCAAAATTGGATTGGGCACATGGATTGGCATGGCGGTTGGCATGGCGCTTAAAGTTGGCCTAGCGTTTACGATGCTTGGAATATTTTTGTTTGCGTTATGGTATTGAATTACACCTTAGCTATTTCCCTAATAAACTCTGAGATAGTCTTCCTTAAAACTAAAACTATCCGATAATTCATCTAGAATTACTTTTCCAGTTGTGAGTAATTCAATATTTCTTGCGATGCTATCCATATCAGCATCACCATGCTTTCCACCATGAAATAGATTATTCCTTATAGTTTTCAGCATTACTACAACTCGGCATAAATCATTATTGCAATGAGCAATGCCTACTGGCCTCCAATTCAATTCCAATCCGACACTTACAATCTGTCTTTTTGGGTGCAAGCCGATCAGCTTTTTTGCACTTTCACTAGCCACATAAACTTGAGCAAACTTTTTAACCAATTTCTCCCAGCCTGCATCTGCAGTCTCTCCGATTTCTTCATTTTTAAGATACTTATGCTCTTTTAAAGCAAACTCAAATCTTGAGTAATAATAAAAAAACCCAAAAGCAAGCTGTTTCAATTCATCATTAATTTGTTCTTTACGCATGTAATCCTCAATAAAATTAAGCGCAGCCTATAGGTCTTCAATAGGAGCATCAACATCAATTCCAGCATCTTCAAATCTTTTAAGAATTTTATCAAATTGTCGCTTATGCCGCTCAGCTCCAACAGGATCAATCAATTTTGCTTGTGATACAGCATAATCAACTGTCGCTTCAATTTTAGCTTTAGATGCGCCTAACATTTTGGCTTTAGCTTCAGCACTAACATTTATCTCGTTTAAAGTACTGCACTTTTCTTTTTGAACTGACAAGCCTTTAAGACCATCTTTCGGATCTGCATATTTATATGCGCATAGCAAAGAATTTTTTCTTGCTTCAGCAAACCTCTCTAATGCAACTTGTTGATCATTCTTGCAACCGATAAGCATGCAAGCAGTTAACAGAAACATAGAATTTTTTAGCATTTGTCTTCCTCAGTTCACACAACAACATATTAATTTAGTAATACTTTGTCAACTCACCAACGCCTTCAAAACATTCTTGGGATCATTACGAAGTGCACGCAATAGCACTTTTAGGCCGCCCTAAATCAAGCTTAGAAATTCGATCAAGCTTAAGCGTTTGCCGCGCTTGCCAAAGATCATGGGTATTCTGCATTTCCAGCCAGCTTTCCGCTGTCCGGCCAACAGCCTTGGAAAGGCGTAGCGCCATTTCAGGCGTTACTCGACTAGTTCCGTTCAACACGCGGCTTAGTGTGGAAGGTGCAACGTCGAGTTTTTGTGCCAGCTCGCGCCCGCTAATGCCATTCGGCTCAAGATAAATACCAGTGATAAATTCGCCAGGATGAGGTGGATTGTGCATTTTCATTAGTGGTAATCCTCGTAATCCAAAATAGTCACGTTGCCATCATGAAATTCGAAAGTCAGCCGCCAGTTACCGTTAACGGAGATGGACCAACGGCCTTTCATATCGCCTTTCAATGGATGAAGCCCAAATCCAGAAATGTTCATATCTTCGATAATAATGGCAGAATCCAGCGCGGCAAGTTGCAGCCTTAACCTCTTTGTATGTTTGGCCTGCACTCCGGCGGTGCTGCCGGTTTCATAGAATTTGCACAGCCCTTTGTGACGGAACGACTTAATCATAACTGACTGTTGCGTGCTGCGCAACACATAATTATTTTCATTTCACAACCACCCAATTAGATTAAGCTTCAGGATGGCATGTGCGAAGTTCTCTTTAAATC
>JAYTOD010000194.1:0-1532 GCA_043747995.1 Arenimonas sp. | reverse complement strand
CAGTGCATTTACAAACGCCATGGTTTGGTAATAGTTCTTAAAATGAACTATTTTGTGAATGGCTTGTCCATATTCTGTGAGTTGCCAGCCATTTAGCTGCGCTAGGTACTCTTGACAGTTTTGCTCAGACAATTTATGTTGCGCGCCTTTCAGCGGGGTGCATTGTAGTTCAGGTAAGTTTGCATGCATAGCAATTCGCTCATTAAGTGTTCCACTAGTTTAAGGTAAAATAGACGTAATGATTGAAATAACCGAAACCGCGCAAGTCCACTTTCGCACTTTATTACAAGCCCAAGGTGGTGACGCCGTGGGTATTCGTATTAGTGCCATAAAGCCTGGCACGCCTTCAGCCGATGCCCGCTTAGAGTTTGCCGAACAAGGCGATTTGCTCGGCGATGAATGGCAACTAGAGTGCGATGGCTTTACGGTGTTTGTTGATGCGCAAAGTATTGGCTTCTTGAATGGTGCCAATATTGATATTACGCCAACCGCAACCGGCACACAGCTAACCATACGCGCACCCAATATTAAAGGCAAAACACCGGACGCCGAAAGTTCATTAGCCGAACAGGTGATTTGGCTGATTGATTCGGAAATTAACCCGCAATTAGCAGCGCATAAGGGCAAAGTATCGCTCGATTCTATTGATGCCGATAATGTGGTGTATTTACGTTTCGGCGGTGGTTGCCAAGGTTGCAGTATGGTCGACATCACCTTGAAGCAAGGTGTGGAAAAAACCATGATGGAAAAAATCCCACAAATCAGTGCTGTGCGTGATGCCACTGATCACGATTCCGGCACAGCACCTTACCTCGCTCGTTGAGCCATAAATCCATACTGCTGATACTGGTGGTGTTCGGGCATTTGCTTGGCTTTTATTGGCTCGATCTCGCCACCCGTTATGTACCTTTACAGCGCCCCAACGATAGCTCGTTGTTGGTTGACTTCATTGTTCGTGAAATACCGCCAGAGCAGCCGACCCGTATTATTTCGAATCAAGTAGAACAAGTAGATGTGGCTAAACCGCTAAAGCGCACACAGAAAACAAAAACTATTGCCCAGACAACAGCCAATAAACAGCTTGCACCATCAACGCTGACTTTAATCAATAAAGATGGATCCATCATTTTGCCGAAACAAACACGCGATGCATTTTTAAACGATGTTGAAAACCGCGCGTTTGATGTGCAGCATAAAGGCCTTGATGATATGCAGAAATTATTGGCAAGACCGGTTGCTTTGGAGTATAAAGCATCGGTTTTTGAAAAAGATTGGCAGGGGGATCAACCGCGTTTAGCGCGCGCAATGGAGAAAGTGGTAACAAAAACTACACTGCGCATTAAAATACCTATTCCGGGCCGCCCTGGCGCATATTTGCGCTGCGGTTTTGCCATATTGGCGATGGGAGGCAGCTGTGGCTTTACTGCCAATGATGATGGCTATTTCGTACAAGATGATGATCCCAATACCTTAAGCCCAGAAGAAGATCGGCAATGCAATGCTTGGTGGGATTTAATTGTATCGGCCAAAAC
>JAYTOD010000193.1:0-6220 GCA_043747995.1 Arenimonas sp. | reverse complement strand
GCCTTACTGTCTTTCGTTTTGCTCACTTTAATTTTGCTCACATCATCCACCAATAAAATACATTTCAATTTTCTTACGGTCGGAAACCGCCGCATGGCGGATTTCACTGTAGCGATCAGTGCGGTGCCGCCATAGGCTTGCCAGCTCTAAATCAAGCAGCTCTGGCTTTTTAATCAACTCGCGTAAATCAAAACCGGCACTGGCGAATAAGCAGGTAAATAATTTGCCATCGGCAGAGAGTCGAGCGCGGTTACAATCGCCACAAAACGGTTTACTAACTGACGCAATAAAACCTACCTCACCAAGGCCATTATTCACGGCATAACGCTCAGCCACTTCGCCGGGCACATTTTTGCTTAGCGCGTGCAATGAGTATTTGCTGGCAATCAGCGCATGCATTTCATGCACGGAAAAAACCTGAGATGCCTGCCAATTGTTACAGCTGCCCACATCCATAAATTCAATAAAGCGCAATATATGGCCTTGCTGCAGGCAGTAATCTAATAATGGCAACATCTGCGATTCATTGATACCGCGCTGAACCACACAGTTAATTTTAATTTGGGTAAAGCCTGCTTGCTTTGCGGCTTCAATGCCATTCAAAACACTTGCAATTTCGCCACGGCCGCCACTCATCTGCTTGAAAATTTCCGCATCCAGTGCATCCACACTCACGGTTATTCGATTTAAGCCAGCGTGTTTCAAGGCAATGGCTTGTGCTGCCAATAATGAACCATTAGTGGTTAATGCTAAATCGTCTAAACCACTAATGGCTTTAAGTTGCGAAACTAAAGCCGCAAGGTTTTTGCGCAGTAAGGGCTCGCCACCGGTTAAGCGAATTTTGCGCACGCCAAGTTTGATGAAACTTCGCGCTACCGTTTCAATTTCACTAAAGCTTAAACGATTCTGCGCGCCGAGCAGTTCATCAGGCACCGAGCCTTCCGGCATACAATATGGGCAGCGGAAATTGCAGGTTTCAATCACAGAAAGCCGCAAATCACGCAACGGCCGATTAAGCGCATCGGTTATTGGCAACACAGTGGCAGTTGCAATTTGTGCGTTCATGGCACAAGCCCAGAATTAGGCTCAGCAATTTCAAAGCGCTCTAACTGCTTGGCCACCACAAAACCTTCAGCCCGCATCACTTCAGCATCAGCATTGCTGGCGTAATGATACAAACACAGCTGTTTCTGCAGTTGCGCTGAATACTCGCGTTGAATATCCGCCAAGCCGGTATGCGAAGGATTGCCTTGCAAAGCGCAGTCGTGTGCAATCAACTCCGCATTGCCTACATATTGCTCCAGCTGCTCGGGAATTGGGCGGGTGTCGCCAGTCCACAGCATGCTGCCGGGCAAGCGCATGCCAAAAGCCGAGTTTGCTAAGTGGTGACGAACCGGAAATACCTCAAGATGAAATCCTGCATGCCAAAAGCCGTTAGAGACTGGGATTAGCTGGAATGCATCCCACCAATTCGCGCCGCCTTCGGCCAATACGCCCGGGTAATCGGCAAGCCGCGTTTGCATGGCGGGCACTAAAGCGGCCGGCACATACAGTTTTAATTTGCCTCGCAAATTGGCATCAAAATACGCCTTGATAAATAAGCGCTCCAAGCCACCAATATGATCCATATGCAGATGCGTAATAAAAATTGCATTCGGAAGCTGTTGATATTCGGCCTCAAAGGCCGTTAGTGTTTCTTGGCCGCAATCAATCAATAGCCACGGCTGCTGATTGCGTTCAATAACCGCGCTGGCCGAACCCAACACCGGCGCTGCCTGCGAATTACCAACACCGAGAAATCGCAAGGTCCAGTTCATGTCATGGCCTGCTGATACGCACCAAGCATTTGTGTAATGCCGTGTTGCAATTGTGTGCTGTCAGATTGCTTGCACTCTTTCAACAACGAGCGTTGCAACCTAGCCAATACTTTTTCGCACCAAGCACCTGGCGCAGCTTCAAGTGTGCATTTGTCCCAATCAATAATAAACACCTCGTTTTGTGGGTTTAATAAAATGTTATTGGCGTTCAAATCGCTGTGATGTGCACCGGCTTTGTGGAAGCGCGCCAATGTTTCGCCCACAGCGTGCCATGGCGCATTCATTTGCTGCACAGCGCTTACTAAAGAATAAACATCTTGCAATCGCTCAGTCACTAAAGCCGCACGATAACTGAATAATCCACGTTGGCAAAATGCCGCTAGCGGCTTAGGAACCGGCAAACCAAGCATTGAAAGCTTTTGCAACAGTGTAAACTCCTTGAACCCGCGCGAATTAGCCGCACCACGGTAAAAATAACTGTTATGCACGAATTTAGCCAGTAATCCACCACGCAAATAATGCTTTAAAACGGCATCACCCGCGGGGGTTGGCACAAACCAAGCGCTACCTCGGCCGCCTTGCCCTGCAACTGTTTGTGCATTGGCATAGCCGCTTGCGTTAAACTGGTGTTCGCTTAGTTGCGGCCAACGCTCAGCATCAAACATCAACGCAAAGCGCCCTTCTGGGCCATTGATCTGTTTAGTGCGAATGCGAGGCTCATTTTCAGTCATAACAAGAGTGTAGCAAGTGAACGAATTAAGCACAGTAAAAACTCTCTGCATTTTACGCTTATCAGCGCTTGGCGATGCAACGCATGTGTTGCCGTTGATTCGCACCCTGCAAAAAAACCTGCCCGAGCTGAAAATTACCTGGGTTTTAGGCATGGGCGAAGCCAAGCTGATGCACGGTTTGGAAAATGTAGAACTGATTGCTTTCAATAAAAAATCTGGGCTAAAAGGTGTTAAACAATTGGCGCAACAACTTTCTGGCCGCCGTTTCGATGTGCTGTTGCAAATGCAGCTAGCACTTCGCGCTAACTTGATTTCCGCGGTTATTCCCGCTAAACGGCGCATTGGCTATGATACAAAACGCGCCAAAGAAGGCCATGGCCTGTTTATTAACGAACGGATTGTGCATAAACATCATCATGTCTTGGATGTGTTTGGCTTATTCGCCGAGCCACTCGGATTTAGCCAAACTGAGGTTGTTTGGAATATACCCGTTAGCGAGCAAGATTACTTATGGGCTAGCGAACAATGGCCATCAGGCAAGCCGTGCCTGCTGATTTCCCCGTGTTCTAGCCATACATTGCGCAATTGGCTGCCCGAGCGCTACGCAGCGGTGGCGAATTATGCGCAAAGCAAGGGTTGGCAAGTGGTAATTTGTGGCGGCCGTAGTCAATTAGAGCGCGATATGGGCGATGCCATTTTAGCTGCCATGCCAATGCCCGCTATCGACCTAATCGGCAAAGATACCCTAAAACAACTCTTAGCGCTTTTAGCCAGAGCTGATTTGGTGTTAACGCCCGATTCTGGCCCAGCGCATATGGCGAACGCGATGGGCAGCAAGGTTCTGGGGCTATTTGCCTGCACCGATGCCACGCGTTCTGGCCCTTATTCAGATATGCGCTATACCGTGAATCACTACCCCGAAGCCGCGCAAACATTCATGCATAAGCCCGCCGAACAACTGGCATGGGGCAAGCGTGTTGAGTTTCCAGGCGTTATGGCAATGATCAGCACCGAAGAAGTAATCGCTTTGTTTAATCAGTATTGTGCTGACACAGCGCGTGAATAAGCCGCAGTAGCTTATGTGTTGCGGTAATCCTGATAGGATTTTTCTTCAACGTAGGCCGAACCAAGCGCAAGATTAATATCTTTCTTGATACGTGCACGGTCGTCATTTTCAAAATATACCGAACGTGCCAATGCAACGAAATCCTTATCGAAACGTTGTGCTTTTTCAAGAATACGGATGTCGTCCTCAATAACCCAAAGCCGCTCATTGACGTGTTTAAGCTGTGTGACTAATTCGCTAACATCAATATTTGACGCAGGGTGCTCCTTCCAGAGGCGTTCTAAGGCATGCAACTCTTTAAGCACATTGGCCACTTTTACAGGATCAGCTATACGCTCAGACTTAATTTGCAAAATAGTCAGTTTGTCGAGCAATTCACCAAAAGATACAGGAGCGAGTATTTCTGACATACAAACCTCAGCGCTATAGCAAAAAGCAATTATAGCGCTTAGCCATAATTATTGGCAGAAAAGCCCATGCGATTCAAAAAATTATGTGCTCTAGTTCACACAAAAGCTATTTTGTGACTTATGATTGATAAAATAATAGAAATGGGATGAATTATGCAATTATTCAAATATTTTCTAATACTATTAATTGCTTGCCTTGCACTAGGCGGATGCACTAAATCCCAACTACCCACTGAAACTGTTGCCTTCGTAGCACCTGACTTAGAAGCGGATGTTGATGAAGTACGAACCATACTGATTAAAAGTGACACCCAATGCCAGCTTAGCGTTAAACGTGGCCGAAATGATCCAGAATTGATTTCACCCAAATCTTGCTTGTTTGTTAAAACAGCTTCAGGTGAAATAACGGCAGTAAAAATATTGTTCGCCCCGCCATGTAAAGAATATATGCTGAACAACTTAATAGGCGAACTGTATTTTTTAGACGAAAAATCGATTGCCGGAAAGAATAAAGCTTGCCGTGTAGAATCTTTTAAATCTAGCTATGGCTGGACGATTAGTAAGTAATTTAGGCTCAATTGCAGCAACAAAAAACCCTGCGAGCAGGGCTTTTTAGTTGGCGGAGAAGGAGGGATTCGAACCCTCGGTAGGCTCACACCTACGCCTGATTTCGAGTCAGGTACATTCGACCACTCTGCCACCTCTCCAGTGCAATGGTTCGCGTGCAATTATAGCGTTTTATCCTTACTTATGACTAGACATTCCCGGCATTTTTAATCAAAAGCATTCATAATAAAGCTATTCCTTAATGTAAAACTTACCCAAATATGATTGAAATTGGCCATATTAGCCACCCAGGCAATAAGCGCGCACTCAATGAAGATAGTTACGACATTGATTTGCCGAACCGTATTGCCATGCTTGTTGATGGCATGGGCGGCGCAGATGCAGGCGATATTGCCAGTGCCTTTGTTCGAGAGCAGTTGCGCAAAAACATTATGCAAGGCAACGACCCCAGCAGTGCGCTGAAGAATGCTGGGCAAGCACTGCGTATTCAACGGCCACAACAAGGCATGAGCCCCAGTGGCGCAAGCGCTTTGGTCTTAGTTTGGAACACCAATACCTACCAAATTGCATGGGTTGGGGCGTGCCGCGCATTTTTTTTCAATGGCCAACATACTCAACACTTAAGCGCTAGCCCCTCGCCCGCGCCCGATGCTAAGAACACGGGCCAAGCGACAAGCAGTATTCAAGCGCTCGGTGTTACTGCTGCCGAAAAATTACACATTCAACAAGCCACAGGCACATGGCTTAGACAGCAAGCCCTATTGCTTTGCAGTGATGGACTATTCGATGAATGTGATACAGCATTTATTCATCAAGTTTTGGCTAATAAAAATATAAGCGCGCAAGAAGCCGTTGAACAGCTATTATTTCATGCCTTACAAGGCTCGGCAGACAACAATATAACTGCGATCCTACTTCGCTCAAACTAATCTGGCCAAAAACACTGGCCAGACTTCTTTGCTAATGACTGCATGCGTTTGGAATGCGCATGGCACTCTGTTTCATTGGCCTGCAAAACAAAAGCAGTGCTGTGTACTCCTGGCAACGCCACAACTGTGTAGTCGACTTGGTCCTTGTGCTCGTTGTGATCAAAGCCAAATCCAGTTTGCCCAGAGGTCATCATCAAATACACATCACACAGAAGATCAGCATCCAACAATGCGCCATGAAGCTGGCGATGTTTATTTTCTACGCCTAAGCGTTTGCATAATGCATCCAGCGAATTGCGCTGGCCAGGATACAGATTGCGCGCAAGTTTGAGTGTGTCAAGCACTTGAACATCGTGTAAGACATTTGCATAAGGATTTCCTAACAGGCTCAATTCATGGTTAATAAAGCCCATATCGAATTCAGCATTATGAATAACCAACTCGGCGTCTTGGATAAATGCCAAGAAATCATTCGCCACATCTGAGAAAGTCGGTTTGTCCGACAGAAAATCTCTGGTTAGACCCGTCACTTCCATCGCACCAACTTCCATCTCGCGCTCAGGATTCAGGTATTGCTGATAGGTACGACCGCTTGGGCGACGATTAATGAGCTCAATGCAGCCAATCTCAACTAACCGATTGCCTTTTTCCCAAGAAAGCCCCGTCGTTTCTGTATCTAAAATTATTTGTCGCATACCGG
>JAYTOD010000192.1:0-4975 GCA_043747995.1 Arenimonas sp. | reverse complement strand
GGCGGTTTTACAATATCTGCGGACAAGGTAACTTCCAAGTTTTAAACTAAAAAGAAAATACCATACTCACTGATCTGTCGCTTGTGAACCACTCACGCTGCGCGTTTTTGTGCCGCTCGTTTTGAATGGAGAGCGGGATTTGTTGATGTAAAAACAAGCAGTTGCGCGCTTTTCATACTATATATGTCGATTTTCTTTTCATTATTAAGTAATACATGCCTTGTGAATGCTAGAAGCGGCATACTCAACAACCAAATTGGCCAAAGCCCAAAGCTGCTCGAAATCCATGGAAAAGCCGGTGTTAGCAAAGCGACAAGCAATATCAGAACAGGGATTTGCCAGATAAAGCGAAAGTACATTTGGGACGTCATAAGCAGCTCCAGTAAGTGTGTTTACTTAGTCTGCATACATGGTTTCTCAAAAGCTGAGATTCATAAAATTGACGCCATCTTCAAGTTAAACGCGCATACTTATCTTTTCTAAGGAAAAATTTATGAGCAAACTCATCGCTGCACTCATTGTCATTAGCCTAGCTTTTGCTGCATATAGCTTCGCCAATACTGGCAAAACACCACCGCTAACCAGCAAGGCCAATATAGATCTTGAGCGCTATATGGGGCGCTGGTGGGTGATTGCCAACATTCCCTATTTCGCTGAAAACGGCAAAGTGGCCACCGCCGATATATATGCTTTAAAGCCAAATGGCAAGATTGATAATGTGTTTGCCTACCGAAAAGCCTTCGACCAGCCCGAGCAACTATTGCAGGCTGAAGCGCGTGTGTATCCAGGAACCAACAACAACCATTGGCAAGTGCGTTTTTGGGGCGGCTTAATCCGTTCTCAATTATTGATTCTAGAGGTGTCGCCTGACTACCAATGGGCACTTATCGGCAATCCAGGACGTTCTTTGGCTTGGGTATTTTCACGCAAGCAAATGATGAGTGATGCTGATCTTAAAGAATTGACCGAAAAATTTAGGCTATATGGCTATGACCCAGCCAAATTGCAACGCGTTCCACAATCAACTGAGCAACTTCCTGCTGCAAACTAATCTAAACCAAATAAGCCATTCAACTATAGCTTGCTAAAGCCAACTGTAAGCTCATTTTAGCCTTTTCACGCAACGACACCGGCTCAACAATCTGTGCGTCAGCGCCATAGCGCAAAATATCCATCAGTAATTCGCGTGGATTGCTATACGGCACTTTCAGCTCATAACGGCCATCGGGCAAGAAGCGCCCTTCTTGACGGGAATGCCAATGTTCGTCGGATACCCAGCGTGCGGCTTCGGCAGAAAATACAATGGTAGCCATGGAACGCGCCTTGCCAGAAAAAATTCCGTAGCTATCGGCTAATTGTTCGGTGAGCTCATGCTCGTTGATGTCTTTTGCGCCTTGCTCAAGCACATGCACATGGCTGATTCGGTCAATTGAAAAACTGCGCAGCGCATCACGCTCATGATCATAGGCATCTAAATACCAATTGTCGCGGTAGTGCGTTAAGCGTTGCGGCGACACCGTACGCGTGGTGAGTTGATCAGTTGAACGGGCCTTATAATCAAAGCGAATACTTTTACGCTCAAGCACCGCGCCCGCCACTTGCCGAAAACTCAGTTCATCGCGTTTACGCGTGTATGAGCCAATCACCCGAACACGCTCAACCGGCCAACGCTTACCATTGCTTTGCTGCGCCAATAAGCCATCAATTCGCTTACGCAAAGGTTGTAAGGCCGGGCCCAATACATCCGAACCACTGCGATTCAATAATTCCTGTGTGGCCACTAAGGCATGTAGCTCATCAGAACTAAACCAAAGACCGGGCAATTCAAATTGATCGGCTTCGGTTTTGTTATAGGAAAAACCAGCCTCATCGTGGCTATCAATCGGTGCGTGCAAGGCATCACGCAAGAATGCAATATCGCGATACAGGGTTGCGCGTGAACAATTCAGCTCGTCCTGCAAAACAGCGCCGGTGATTGGGTAACGCGCGGCTTTAAGTCGGCTATGCAAGGCAAAAATTCGGTCGTAACGGTCCATAATATATACTCTAAGCTGATGGCTTTAGCATCGCTTGTTAGGCTTAATTTAGCAAGCTGCGAATAATCGCGACACGGGTTATTTATGCAACATTTTATGCCACAATACTGCCATGACTGAACCGGTGTTAGCACTCAACGAACCCATTGGCGAACGCGTTGAGCGCACTACTTGCTACATGTGCGCATGCCGCTGCGGCATTCAAGTGCATATTAAAGACGAAAAAATCCGCTATATCGAAGGCAACCCCGAGCATCCGGTTAATCGCGGTGTGTTGTGCGCTAAAGGTTCGGCTGGCATCATGCAGCACTATTCGCCTGGGCGTTTGAAAAAACCGATGAAGCGTATTGGTGAGCGCGGTGAAAATACCTTTGCTGAAATTGAATGGGAAGAAGCGCTAAGTTTGGCCACCGAAAAACTGGCCTCAGCGCGCCTGCGAGACCCAAACCGCTTAGCTTTTTTTACCGGCCGCGATCAATCACAAGCACTCACTGGCTGGTGGGCACAGCAATACGGCACCTATAATTATGCGGCGCATGGCGGTTTTTGCTCGGTCAATATGGCCGCTGGCGGCTTGTATACATTAGGCGGCAGTTTCTGGGAATTCGGCGAACCCGATTGGGCTCATACACAATTGTTGTTGTTGTGGGGCGTGGCCGAAGATCACGATTCTAATCCGCTAAAACTCGGCTTAGGGCAATTAAAATCCCGTGGTGCTAAAGTGATTGCCATCAATCCAGTTCGCACTGGCTATGGCGCGATTGCTGATGAATGGGTGGGCATTAAGCCCGGTACCGATGGCTTGTTGGCGATGGCCTTGATTCATGAGTTATTGCGCGCCGATCGCGTAGATCTGGATTATCTGGTGCGCTTCACCAACGCCCATTATTTAGTGATTGATGCGCCAGGAACCGCCCAGCATGGCATGTTCGCGCGCGATGAAAATGGTAAGGAATTATGCTGGGATCGGAGTACGAACTCCGCAATCCCAGCCAACAGCACGGGCATATCACCAATGATTGCCGGTGAATATGCACTCAGTGATTTCCGCACCACAAGACCCGTTTTCGGGCATATTTTAAATCGCTATTTATCCGAAGATTATTCACCGGAAATGGTCAGTGAAACTTGCGGCGTGCCAGCGCACGATATCCGCCGTATTGCCAATGAACTGGCCACAGCCGCGTTTGATCATAACCTCGAGCTGCCTATTGCCTGGACCGACAGCACCGGCAAGCAACATTCGAACATGAAAGCCCGGCCGGTATCAATGCACGCCATGCGCGGCATTAGTGCCCACGCGAATGGTTTTCAAACCTGCCGCGCTATTCACCTATTGCAATTATTATTAGGTGCAGTTGATGCCCCCGGTTCGTTCCGTTACCAGCCACCGTTTCCACGGCCCATTCCACCCGCCAATCGGCCAGGCAAAACACGCGATAGCGAAGGCAAACTGAACGCCATGCCACTGGGTTTTATTCATGGCCCGGAAGATTTATTGGTGGATAATACA
The DNA here is from genome assembly GCA_043747995.1 of Arenimonas sp. Taxonomy (GTDB): domain Bacteria; phylum Pseudomonadota; class Gammaproteobacteria; order Xanthomonadales; family Xanthomonadaceae; genus Arenimonas. The sequence goes on along the minus strand of JAYTOD010000192.1, from coordinate 1,426 downwards.
GGCCAAGCACTGCGGGTAGATGAGGCCTATTCTTGGCAATATCCATTGGCAGTGCATGGCATGATGCACACCGTGCTGCGCAATGCGCACTCAGGCAAGAATGGTCCGATTGATGTGCTGATGTTGTTCATGGCTAACATGAGCTGGAACTCGGCGATGAACACCCACGAAACCTTGCATTGGCTAACCGATAAAGATGTAGATGGCGAGTACAAAATTCCGTACATTATTTATTCCGATGCGTACTCCAGTGAGATGTGCGCGTATGCCGATTTAATTTTACCGGACACTACCTATTTAGAACGCTTCGATGCGATTAGTTTGCTTGACCGGCCCATTTCCGATGCCGATGGTGCGTCGGATGCCATTCGCCATCCTGTGCTACAGTCAGACCGCGATGTGCGCGGCTTTCAATCGGTATTATTGGATTTAGGTGCACGGATTGGCTTGCCCGCTTTAGTACATGCTGATGGTTTGCCGCAATATGCTGATTACGCTGATTATATTATTCGCCATGAACGCGCGCCGGGTGTTGGCTTATTGGCTGGCTGGCGCGGTGAACAAGGTGAACTCGAAGGCAAAGGCGCGCCAAACCCGGAGCAGCTCAAGCGCTATATTGAGCATGGCGGTTTTTGGCATACACCCATTCCAGAATCGGCTCGTTATTTCAAAATGGGCAATCGTGATTATTTGAACTGGGCGAAAAGCAAAGGTTTCATTGGATCAAATGAACCGATTGTATTGCAGCTGTATTCGGAAACACTGCAAAAATTTCGCTTGGCCGCTGAAGGTTTTGGTGAACATCAGCCACCCGATGCCGAGCGCGAACGCATCAAAACCTATTTCGATCCGCTGCCGTTTTGGTATGCCCCATTTGAGCACGCGCAAACCGATTCAACCGAATTCCCGCTGCATGCGCTCACCCAACGACCGCCATTTATGTATCATTCGTGGGGCTCGCAAAATGCTTGGCTGCGGCAGATTATGGCACGTAATTTTCTGTATTTGCACCCTGACACAGCCGCGCGTTATGAATTGGCGGATGGCGATTGGGTTGCGCTCAGCTCGCACCTCAGCAGTATTACGGTGCCCGTTAAGCTCACTAATAATGTGCAGAAAGATACGGTTTGGACATGGAACGCAGTGGCTAAACGCAAAGGTACATGGGGCTTATCCAACAAGGCACCCGAAAGCAATCAAGGCTTTCTGCTTAACCCGCTAATTTCCGATCTAACGCCAAACGCCGACTATGCCAATGCTGATCCGATTACTGGGCAAGCCGCCTGGTTTGATTTGCGCGTCGCGATTAAAAAAGTGGCTAAACAAGATTTTAGTTCACCACAATTTACTGCATTAAATACGAGTGAACCAAAAATCAAACTTCTGCGTTATGGGAAAAAAGCATGACCATGCTGCCCGCCAAAAC
>JAYTOD010000191.1:0-5129 GCA_043747995.1 Arenimonas sp. | reverse complement strand
CTCATTTAAATGCTTCTACGGCAAGCCTAGCCAAACCATCTACGCGCTCATTATCCACATGGCCAGCATGGCCTTTCACCCAATGCCAAGAAACCTGATGTGGCTTACTGGCTACACTCAAGCGTTGCCATAAGTCTTGATTTTTTACCGGCTCGCCTTTGGCATTTTTCCAGCCACGCTTAATCCAATTGGGCAACCATTCGGTAATACCTTTTTGTACGTATTGCGAATCGGTGTATAAATCGATACCGCATGGCTGGCTTAAGGATTCCAATGCACAAATTGCAGCAAGTAACTCCATACGATTATTAGTCGTTAATGGTTCGCCACCCGACAATTCTTTTTCGGTCGCGCCATAGCGCAATAATGCACCCCAACCACCAGGGCCTGGATTGCCAGAACATGCGCCATCGGTGTGTATTTCAATATACGGAAAACCTAAAGCGACTTTATTCATTGTTGTAACGACTCTCTTGCTAAGGCAACTGCATGGCTGGCTTTTCTTATTGGCGTCACGGTTGCTTTACGTTTTTTCGCCAAGATGAAGTTTACCGAACGTAGCGCGCTAGGTCGATAAGAAAATGCTCTAGTTTGATTAATAGTTGCGCTTGCCCATAACGGGCCGAGCGCTTGATGATGAACCAATTCAAGCCCTGCATGCTGAAGGTATTGCGCCCAGAAAGTGTGTGAATTCAAGACAAAATGTTTCCAGCGCCCCGAGCATCGAAATGGGCTATAAGGGTTCAAAGTAAGCAGGGCCAGATGCCCTTCAGAAACCAAAAGCCGCTCAAACTCTGCAAGCAATAATGCCGGCGTTGCTGATGTTTCGAGCACAAATGCGGCATACACCAAAGCCATGCAATCACTTGCTAAAGGCAAGTTTTTATCGTGCGCAACAAAATCCCCGACTAATAAATCATCATGTCGTGAGATGTTTAGCACTGGCGCGCACTGTATTGCTGGCTGAATATTCGCATGAACATTCGGTTGCAACAGCAAGGCATTATGGCCACACAGCGGCCATACCCAAGGCCTAGCCTGCTGAATGGATTGCGCCACCAGTGCTTGTCCTGCTTCACTGGCAAACCAGTTGATTTCGCCCGTCATCGCTCAACACCGTTTAAACTAATCCTATTGTGCGCTACTTAGCATTTTAGGTCATCCATTATGCATTCGCTGAAAGCCATACCAGCATTTACAGATAACTACATATGGTGCTATCAAAATGCATTGGGTGAATCGATTGTGGTTGATCCTGGCGATGCAGAGCCGGTATTGCGCGCCATTGAAGCGGGTATGGTAGTGAAAGCAATTTTCATTACCCATCATCACCCCGACCACATCGGTGGCCTACAAAAACTGCAACAAACTCTTGATGTTCCATGCTATGGCCCTATTGATCCACGTATTACCGGAGTTAGTCAGCATGTTGGGCATGCAGATACTGTGCGCGTTGCTGGCTTCAAGCCATTTACGGTTTGGCATGTGCCAGGCCATACACTCAGCCACATTGTGTATTTTAATGACGACGTACTATTTTGTGGCGATACCTTGTTCAGCCTTGGCTGTGGCAGATTGTTTGAAGGTAGTTCTGCGCAAATGCTCGCTTCACTCGATTTATTGGCTAGATTACCTGATGAAACGCAAGTTTGCTGCACGCATGAATACACGGCAAGTAATGCCAAATTCGCGCATGTTGCAGAGCCAAATAATCCTGCGCGTGATTTGTATGAACTGGAATTCAGCGCAAAACGTGCCGCTGGCAAACCTAGTCTTCCCTCAAGCATCGCTCGCGAAAAAGCCTGCAACCCATTTCTACGCACCGATTTTCCAGACGCACTGACCGGCTTGCGCGAGCATTTGGGTTTTATGCCCACAACACGGCTTGAGCGCTACACGGCACTGCGCACATGGAAGGATGGCTTTTAATGCCCATCTTTACCGCCAAGTGCCTGCGTGCGAGCTTGTTAATTGCATTTGGACTGAGCCAAAGCGTCTCAGCTGAGCAACCCATAGTAGCCACACAACGCACTGGCGCTGATGTATTTGACCAGCTACAAGAACAGCTAGATAAAGATGCTTGCCATCAAAATGATGCATCGAACAAATGGTTGAAAAGATACATTAAAACACCACGTGAATTCACTAATCATTTAAAAGCCATTTTGCCTTTATTAGACTATGTGAGTAATGAGGCAAAAGAAAAAAACTTGCCAGCTGAATTTGTTTTAGTGCCATTTATTGAAAGTTGGTATGATCCAGCAGCAAGCACTAACACCGGTCCAATGGGCTTATGGCAAATGATGCCGAAAACCGCTAAGCATTTCGGCATACGCTTCGGCAATGGTTATGACGGCCGCTATTCACCGGTAGATTCTACCGAAGCAGCATTGAATTATTTAAAAAAATTACAGCGTGAATTCAAGCACTGGCCCACTGTATTGATGGCCTATAATGCTGGCGATAGCCGAGTACGCAATAGCCTGAAACGGCAAAAATTGAGCAAAGCCGATGCCGCGCAAAAACTCCCCGTAGGGCTGGAAGCGCACACATACGCCTATATACATAAGATTGAGGCAATATCCTGTCTGCTGCTCAATCCAAAACGCTTCGGCATTAGCTTGCCCAATAAAGCCAGTTTTATGCCATTAACCGTGGTTGATACCGATAAAAGCGGTCAAAGCCTGCAAACGCTTGCTGACTCTGTGAATATCAGCCTAGCTAATCTCATAGAATTAAATCCAAGCTATCGCAACGGATTAAAAGCCAATGCACCAAATCGCCTTTTGGTGCCAGACAATGCCAGTGATGCAGGCGACATATCCGCAAAATCTGGAAACTGATACATAAAAAAACCCCGAGTTATCGGGGCTTTTTTTACTTAGGCCTGCTAATTACAAACGATCTTCAGCAACCTTAACTACATACGCTTTGCGTAATGAATTCACATACTCGGTAGATTGCTGATCACCACGTATTTGACTGATGGCTTTTGCAGCATTTGCACGAATTGTAGGATCCATAGTTTGCGGATCAGGCTCGATGATGGCATCTAATTGCATCAAAAGAAAACGACCATCAGGTGTTTTTGAAAGCCCGGCACCACCCATGCTCGTTTTCGTTGATTTAGCTAAACTAAATGCCACATTCACTGTGTCTTGTAGTTCCGGAACTGGCGCTTTACGCGAAATAGCTTTAACAGGAACTATTGGTGTCTTCAATGAAAACGCAAGCTGATCCAATGTTTCGCCATTACTCATTCTGCCTAACAAAATGTTTGCTTGTTGCGCCGCTAATTTCAAAGCGCGATCTTGCATGAATGCAACACGTACAGCATCCTTCACCTCTGCAAAAGGCAGTATGGCTGAAGGCTTATGATCTACAACTCGAATCAACACTACATGATTCAGATCTAGTTCAATTAAATCACTGACTCTGCGCTCAACTTTCACATCATCGGAAAACGCAGCTTTGCGAACTGCTTCAATAGCAGCTATACCTTCGCCTGCAGTACGGGTAAATGCGGTAGTGCGCAATATTGGTTTATTGATTGCTTTTGCAGCGGGCTCTAGCGACACAGCACTTTCGCTCACGGCATTTACCATCTTACCTGCAATATCATTGAACACGCGTTCTCTTTCTGAACTCAAATAGCTGGCTTCAATTTCAGCACGCACGTCTTCGAATGGTTTGGTTGTGCCGGCAATTAACTCACGGTAATACAAGATATGCCAGCCATCCGGTAAGCGCACTGGCTCTGAAACCTGGCCTGGCTTCAGTGCGAAGAAAGCTTTGTCAAATGCATCACCAAAAATGCCTTTTTCAATCGGGCCCAAATCACCACCAATTTCTTTAGTGGCTGTATCATCTGAATTTTTTGCCAGCTCAGCAAATGTCGATGCATTACTCTGCGCTTGTTTTGTAATTAACGTCGCTTTAGCTTTAGCTGTGGCTTCAACAGATGCACTTGAACCTTCGGGAATAGCAATTAAGATGTGCGAAGCGACACGTTGTTCTGGCGAGGAATACAGGGCCTTTTGTTCGTCGTAGCGTTGCTTTAAAACCGACTCATCAACCACCAAATCAGTATTGGCTGACGAACCATCAAGTTCTAAATATTCAACAGCAACCGTTTCTTGCGTTTTATAATTGGTTTTATGGCTGTTATACCATGCCGTTAATTCAGCATCAGTTGTAATTAAATTTAATTCTGGAAATGGCACTTCTATATAGCGAAGATCACGCTTCTGCTCAGACATTTTAATTAGCTGACTTGCTTCTGATTCCGTTGCTAAGCCAGAAGCGATATATTCGTTGACAATAAAGCGTGTCAATAAATCTTGTCTCACTAGTTCTTGGAATTGTTTCGGCGTATATCCTTGCTGTTGTAGCGCCAGTTGATAACGTGCGGGATTAAATTTGCCTTCTACCTTAAACCCTTCAATAGAAAGAATACTTTCTTGTACTTTTGCATCAGCAATAGCAACACCTGATTGTTGCGCGCTAAGTTGCAGGGTAGCTTCATTAATCATTTGTTCAAGGATACGGCGTTTATTATCAAGCATTTCAAATGCTGCGGCATCAAATGCTTCGCCTTGTTTTTGGCGTTGCGTTGTACGCTCTTGATCAAAACGACGACGGAAATCATTGACTGATATTTCTTTCGATATTTCACCAAAGCCCATAAATTTCCCTGGGATGGAAATTTTGGCCGCATAGCTATCTATTTTGGGCGTTAAGTACTGCTCTAATCCAAATAGCGCCATTACAGCGATAATCAGTCCAAGGATTATTTTAGAAATCCAGCCTGTAGAGTTTTCACGAATTGTTTGTAGCATCTTCAGTCGTCAATAGATAGTGGGAAGCACTATTATGAGGGGTTTAAGCGAAAAGCGCACTAAAAAGAAAAGACACCCAAAGGTGTCTTTTCAATAGTGGCGGAGTGGACGGGACTCGAACCCGCGACCCTCGGCGTGACAGGCCGATATTCTAACCAACTGAACTACCACTCCACGTTATTTCGCTTTTATATGGTGGGTGCTGAGGGTTTCGAACCCCCGACCCTCTCCGTGTAAGGGAGACGCTCTACCGCTGAGCTAAGCACCCCAAGCAGGATGCGTAGCTTACAC
>JAYTOD010000190.1:0-26321 GCA_043747995.1 Arenimonas sp. | reverse complement strand
CACCAGCATCCATGATTAGAACCTTGTATAAAAAAACTTTCCGAGGAAGCGAATCCCAAACGCGGTAGCCATGCATAACATGACTGCGCCCCCTATTTCCAAACCCTGCTCGCTAGTCAGGGATGGCAAAAACGGATTAACGTAAGGCGCGAATGTCGTACAGGCATCAGCGACTAATTCGGTACATACATAAATCGTCATAATTAATTCGTTTTAGGTTCAAAAAACGATAAAAGAATCGAATCTTTGTTTTGCGGATTTGGCAAACCAGCGGGATTGAACGTGCGACGTAGCACCATAAACAAGCCCTTGTCGCCCTCAAGCACAGTGCCAATGTTTTCATATTGACCCTTTTCAATGCCTTGCTTGTCAATATAGGTGCCCGTTTTTACAGCAACATCATATTTTTTAGTAGTGATAAATAATTCCTTAGTGAATGAGTAAAAGTTTTTTTTGTACAACGTGGGGCTTACCATTCAGCAGAATAAAAGCAAATTCGCCCTGAATAAATTCACCAGTAAATTTGTTAAAATAGCCGCCAATTATTTTGCGTAAATCGAAGTCAGTGGCTTTAAATAGTTCTAATGGATTTAGTACCTTGCGTACCGAGTTTGGAACGCGCCAATAGCGATACTCGCACCTTGAAATAGCAGATAAACCGCCAAAGCCTGAAATACGTGCGCCACGGGGAAACTTTGAACCGTCCTCAGAACCCTTGCTGGCATATTTAGCAAGATAGCCAACGGCATTTTTAACCCATTCGATACGTGTAGAGCCTTTAGTCCACCAGCCTTGTTTATCGGGCTTAGGCAAAGTACAGCCCTTAGGGAGCCATAAAATAACGTGGTAATGGATAACGCCTCGCTTTTGGAGTTCGGCTACCCATGTATAGCGAAAAGCCGTTTCTTTGTAACGACGTTGCAGGTATTTCCTGCAATGGTGAATTAAGTCGGATAAATCACGCTTACACCAGTGCTGGTTAGGAGCATAGGTGCATGTAATCATTGCAGGCTTGAAGCGGAAGCCACTTTCGGCAGTTTCTTGTTGATGCAAGCGAGCTGTAGTCTTGACTGACTGCCCTACTTTACGAATACGATTAAGAGCCGAATCAACAATGTGTGAATTGGGCTTAAGAAGCTCTGCCCTAGAAGGGTATTTCCCACTTGTTGAATTATAGACAAGCCCAGTAGAGCAAGGGCTAAGTGATTGATTGTTGGATAGTGTGTTCATGATGAAGACACCATAGAAACTAAATAAAGAAACGTAATTATGAGTATTGCGAAAGTAGCAATTAGGAAATAAATTGAAGTTTTAAGTTCATTAACTTCTGTGAGCAAATCAAACTCAAAGTCTGATAAATCCTCAATATCAGAACGAGCTATGCTCATATGCCTACAGCCAAGGCAATAACAAAAGCAATTGCAAGACCACAGAAAAACCAAGGAATGTTTGAACTTGAAGTAGTGTATGGAATCATTTCTAGCCCCTGTATTATGTACTATCCTGTAGTACAGAATGGAGCGTAATATAGACTAGTACAGTTTGTCAATAGGGATAATACAAAATGAGCGCAACTTTTAATTTATTCGTTCGATGGCGTGAGCTGAAAGGCTTTAAAAGCGATAACCAAGCCGCGCTAGCCCTTGGTGTGCCTAGACAGACTGTGCAGAACTGGAAAGACGGACGGAACGGAGAACCGAAGTACATCGTTAGGATGGCGGAGGATTTGGGAGAGAACCCAACAAAGACCGTTTTAGAAGCATATGCCGAGAAAGAGAAAGGTGATTCGGCTAGGGTATTGGTGAAACTCTCTAAGCAGTTTGGGGCAGTAATGATAGCCTTAATTTTGGCTACCCTCCCTATTGCCCCTAGGAGCGCACAGGGGAGCACTTCGCATATTCCAGTAGGGAATGTATATTATGTAAATAAACGAATAACTAAAGCAAATACGTTTTACCGTATTGATTCAACCTCAATGTCTTTACCAGCCTTGTGAAGCACTACGACTACAGACTCACCTTTGTTTTTATTGACTTTTAATTCGTGCGGAACAATCACAAAGTTTTTATGGTAGCTAGTTGTGCCTCCTCCAGGCTGGTAATTTTTTCCTTCATAATTAATATCGTCAACCCACATAGAGCCACACTTTGTACAGTCAACACTCTGTTGAAAAACCACCTCATATGGTCCCTTGATTCCGCTAAGAATTGATATTGGGGTATGCGTGACTTCTAAGCGCTCTTGATCAGAACTTCGTAACTTAGCGGCACCGTCTTTAATATCATAAGCAAGTCGAGTGCCTGCGTCGGTCAACAATATACAACTACTAAGGCTTATGACAGCAAAAAATACTACTGCTTTGCCTACAATATGTGTAACCGAATAATTCCTGTTGTTACGCTGTATCATTCTGTAATCCCACATTATTATGAAGTTTAGTTATATCTACAATAATGCTTCTATTGCATTTCCTCAAGTTCCCTAATCCTCTGCCTACTTTGTTCACCGCCTAAATGGCTAACTTGTGCTAACAGCGCTTCCGACAAAGCCATTAAAGCCGCGCTAGAATCCCAGACCGATGGCACAACAACGCGCGCCGAAAGAACGTGCGTTGCTACTCGCACTATGGGCGACAGCCACTGATCGGTCAATAAAATGATTCGAACTTGCCGTGCTGCCGCCGCATTGGCTAGTCGAAGTAAACTTGCTTGGTAGCGGCGAATGTCGTAAATCACCAGCACATCGCGCTTGCCCATATCCAGCAATTGATCGCGCCAGTTCGATTCTTGCTCCTGCAAATGGCTAACGCCTGGCCGCAATATACGCAAATGTACTGATAAATACAAAGCCAGTGCATCAGTGAAGCGCCCACCGACTAAATGCACGCGTGAGCGTGGGTCTGACAATAACTGCGCAGCCGCATGTAATTCAGCTAAAGCCAAGTTGACAAATGTTTCGCGTATATTACTCTGCACGGCTTCAGCAAAGGCTTCAATGGCGGTTTCTGGCGTGCCAGATTGCGCTGTAGTAATACCTGGAAACTTACTCAATGGCGTACTTAACTGTGCAGCAAGCTCCTCTCGCAAAGTACGCTGAAAATCCATGTACGAGGCATAACCCATGCGCGACACCAGCCTAAGTACGGTTGGCGTGCTAACACCGACAGAACGTGCCAATTCTGTAGCACTTTGCAAACCCGCAATCGGGTATTCAGATAATAGACGATGTGCTACGCGCCTTTCCGTAGATGAAAAAATGTTCAAGCCTTCCCTAAGTTTCTCGGCAATAGACTGATTGCTCATGCATAATCCTCAAAGGTTGACAGGCTTTGGTATTTGTTAGAGTATTAACAATCAAATCATAATTAGCAATACTTGTAATTATTATTACTAAAAGGTGAATGTATTTCCGGTCCAAATACCAGCACTGATACACCACATTTCATAGATTCATCGAGCATTTACCGTGCCGATGGAAAAGGCCAGTTCGTCTTGCTTTGCGAACACGCTAGTAATTTTATTCCTAATATTTACAAAGGATTAGGGCTTAATTCTGATAATTTACATAAACATATTGCATGGGATATTGGCGCCCTAGCAACGGCTAAAATCATCGCCGACCTGCTCGATTCACCACTTGTTTACGCCAACTACTCACGCTTATTGCTTGATCTAAATCGTGAATTGGTTGCCCACGATTCTATTGTAGCTATCAGCGAAGATATTTCTATTCCTGGCAATCAGTCGCTGCCAGAAACTGAACGTCTGCATCGTCAGCAATTGTATGCACCTTTTCACAACAGCGCAGAGCGCGTGATTACCGATAGAATGCAATTGGGCAATCCGCCTATGGTGTTATCCATCCATTCGTTTACACCGGTTTATCACGGCAAAAAACGCCCTTGGCATATCGGTGTGTTGTCGAATACCGATCGCCGACTGGCCGATGCCTTATTGGGCACACTATGTGGTGAGCCGCAGATTATTATTGGTGATAATGAGCCGTACGCGCCCACCGATGGCGTTTACCACAGCATAGCGCTGCACGGCGAGAAGCATGGCCTGCCCTGCGCCATGTTGGAAATACGTAACGATTTAATCGCTGATCCGAGCTCTCAAACGGTTTGGGCCGAGCGACTTGCTAATGCCATACAATCTGCATTCAATAAGATACATTCTTTCTCCGCTCCACAACCAGGAATTAGCCATGACTGAACCCTCCTTGAGTTTTGATGCCTTAAAAAGCGCTGTTGCTGCTGGTGAAATTGACACCGTTTTGGCCTGCATGGTGGATATGCAGGGCCGTTTGATTGGCAAGCGCTTTCAGGCCGAGTATTTTCTGGATAGCGGCTATGAAGAAACCCATTGCTGCAATTATTTATTGGCTAATGATATTGATATGGAGCCGGTGCCGGGCTATGCCGCAGCCAGCTGGACCAAAGGCTATGGTGATTTCGTACTAAAACCCGACTTATCCACCCTGCGCCGCGTGCCGTGGCTGGAAGGCACTGCATTAGTGCTATGCGATGTGCAAGACCATCACAACCACGACCTGCCCCACAGCCCACGCGGTATTTTAAAACGTCAAGTTCAGCGCTTAACCGAACGTGGCTATACCGGTATGTTTGCCTCTGAGCTTGAATTTTATTTATTCAATGAAAGCTATGAAGACATTCACGAAAAAAATTACAAAAACCCGAAAACCGCTGGCTATTACATCGAAGACTACAACATCTTGCAAACCACCCGCGAAGAGCCGGTGATGCGCGCCATTCGTAAACACCTGCAAGCGATTGGTATTCCAGTAGAAAATTCAAAAGGCGAATGGGGGCCCGGGCAAGAAGAAATAAACGTGCGATATTGCGACGCGTTAACTATGGCTGATCGTCATGTGATTATCAAGCATGCCTGTAAAGAAATCGCCCTGCTACAAGGAAAATCAATTACCTTTATGGCCAAATGGCGCTACGATCTTGCCGGATCCAGCAGCCATATCCATAATTCTTTGTGGAGTTTAGACGGCAAAAAGCCGCTATTTTTTGATGCTGAAAAACAATTCGGCATGACTGAGCTAATGCGCTCCTGGGTTGCCGGGCAATTGAAATATGCCAACGATATCACCTGCTTTCTGGCGCCATATATTAACTCTTACAAACGCTTCCAAGTGGGCACCTTCGCCCCTACCCGCGCTGTATGGAGCCGCGACAACCGTACCGCCGGTTTCCGCCTGTGTGCGGAAGGCACTAAAGGTATACGTATTGAATGCCGAATTGGAGGCGCTGATTTAAATCCATATTTAGCTTTTGCGGCATTGATTGCAGCAGGCTTAGCCGGCATTGATGAAAAACTCACACTCGCCGCACCATTTGAAGGCGATGCGTACGGCGGCGAAAAGTTGCCTGAAGTGTCTAAAACCTTGCGTGAAAGCACGCTAGCTCTGAAAAATTCAGCTATGTTGCGCCAAGCATTTGGCGATGAAGTGGTTGAGCATTATGTGCACACCGCTAGTTGGGAACAAGTTGAATATGATCGCCGCATCACCGACTGGGAATTACAACGCGGTTTTGAACGCTATTAATTAGGAAAGAGAATCAAATGACCTTAACCACACAACTTATTTCACCTGTTGATGGCAGCGTTTTTGCTGAACGCGCATTTGCTACACAGCAACAAATTGATGCGGCGTTAGCAGCTGCAACTATGGCGCAAATAAAATGGAAGACTTTAAGCGTTGCCAAACGCGCTACATTTTGCTTAGCAATTGTGGATGCTATGGTATCTATGAAAGACCAGATTGTGCCCGAATTAGCCTGGCAAATGGGCCGCCCAATTCGCTATGGTGCAGGAGAGGTGCGTGGTTTTGAAGAACGCGCACGGCATATGATTAGCATTGCCAGCGATGCCTTAGCAGATATTGAAATCACCGAGAAATCCGGCTTCAAGCGCTATATTCGCCGCGAACCACTGGGAACAGTATTTGTGGTTGCGCCGTGGAATTATCCATACCTCACTGCAGTGAATTCAATTATTCCAGCACTGATGGCCGGCAATGCGGTTATCTTGAAGCATGCTTCGCAAACCTTACTGGTTGGTGAGCGCTTTGCCAAAGCGTGCGAGAATGCAAACTTGCCGGATGGGCTATTCTGCAATCTCGTTTTAGATCATGAGCAAACTGCAAAAATTATTGGCTCGGGGCGCGTTAATCAAGTCAATTTCACTGGTTCAGTTGGTGGCGGAAAAGCCATGGAAGCTGCAGCCGTTGGGCATTTCTTGGGTATGGGATTAGAACTCGGCGGCAAAGACCCAGCCTATGTTCGCGCCGATGCCGATCTTGCGCACGCAGTTGAAAACCTTGTGGATGGAAGTTTCTTCAACTCTGGGCAAAGTTGTTGCGGCATTGAACGTATTTATGTTGATAAAACCCTCTACCCGGAATTTGTTGAGCGCTTCGTTGCTTTAACAAAAACCTATGTACTGGGCAGCCCGCTTGATGAAGCAACTACACTTGGGCCTGTTATTAAACCCGCGGCCGCCGAATTTGTTCGTGGGCAAATTAAGCAAGCCATTGAAATGGGTGCAACTGCCTTAATTGATGCGAGTTTATTTCCTGCCAACAAAGAAGGCACAGCCTATCTTGCGCCACAAGTTTTGGTGGATGTAAATCATCAAATGTCAGTGATGCGCGATGAAAGCTTTGGTCCTGTGGTTGGTATTATGCCGGTGGAAACAGACGCACAAGCTATCGAATTAATGAACGATAGCGAATTCGGTTTAACCGCATCCATTTGGACCAAAGATTTAGCTGCCGCTGAATGTATTGGCGATCAAATCCAAACCGGCACGGTATTCATGAACCGCTGCGATGCGCTTGATCCGGCACTGGTTTGGACTGGCGTAAAAAACACTGGCCGAGGTGCAACGCTTGCTAGCGTTGGCTATGAAAATTTGACGCGCCCTAAATCCTTCCACCTTCGTCACGAGATTTAATTATGACCCCGACTGCAAACTGGAATTACCCAACCCCGATTAAATTCGGCGTTGGCCGTATTAAAGAGCTAGCTGAGCATTGCCGCGCCAATGGCATTGAGCGGCCGTTGTTAGTGACTGACAAAGGCTTAGCGAACGCGCCGATTACCGTTGCAGCATTACAATCCTTAAAAGATGCAGGCCTTGGCGCGGCCTTATTTGCTGACTTAAAACCAAATCCAATTGAAGCTAATCTGCAGGCCGGTTTGCTGGCTTACCATGCCGGCAATCACGATGGTGTGGTTGCTTTTGGAGGCGGCAGTGGTTTAGATATGGGCAAGCTAATTGCCTTTATGAGTGGGCAAACTCGTCCGATTTGGGATTTTGAAGACATTGGCGATTGGTGGACCCGTGCTGACAGCAACGGCATTGCACCGGTTATTGCCGTGCCAACCACCGCAGGCACCGGTTCGGAAGTGGGCCGCGCTGGCATTCTAACTGACGAACGGACACATACCAAGCGCATTATTTTTCATCCTAAAATGATGCCTAGAGTCGTTATTTGTGACCCAGAGCTAACCGTAGGTATGCCGGCATTCTTTACATCTGGCACCGGTATGGATGCTTTCTCGCATTGTTTAGAAGCCTATTGCGCACCCGGGTTTCACCCTATGGCCGATGGCATCGCCGTAGAAGGTATGCGCTTAATTCTAAAATCGCTGGTTACTGCGTACCGCAACCCAACCGATCTTGACGCACGCTCCGATGTGATGGCCGCCGCAGCCATGGGCGCTACTGCGTTTCAGAAAGGCTTGGGCGGCATGCATGCCCTAGCCCACCCCATTGGCGCCATACATGATGCACACCACGGCATGACTAACGCAACACTTATGCCGTATGTTTTGCAGTTCAATCGCAGCGCCATTGAAGAACGCATCACGCGTCTTTCCGCCTATTTGGGGTTGGAAAATCCAAGCTTCGATAGTTTCATGGCGGCCGTGTTAAAACTGCGCGAAGACGTGAATGTACCGCATACTCTGCTAGATCTTGGTATTGACGACAGCCATGCCGAGCTAATCGCCGAAATGGCAGCCGTTGATCCATCGGCAGGCAGCAACCCAATTGCGTTCAATAAAGCCGCTGCGGCTAAAGTTTTCGCGGCAGCAATAGCAGGAACCGTTTAAAGTGTATTGGACTGTTTACAAACGCAGGGATGTGATTACTATAGAGTAGTAAGCAAAGCAATAAAGAAATCCAGGGATAGATTGAATCAAGAAACAAAAAAGACACGCTGTGCCGTGGATAGCGCAAAGCATGTCAACGAAAAGGTCATTCGCTATTTCATTCACACGTGGGGAGAAAGTAATGAGTTCAACATCACCGAATGGTGCCGACAGTCATCATGACGAAGACACCAAGCAACTGCATAGCATGGGCTACGCCCAAGAGCTAGCCAGAAGTATGAGTAGTTTTTCAAATTTCGCTATTTCATTTTCAATTATTTGTATTCTTTCAGGCGGCATTAACTCGCTTGCGCAGGCTACATCTGGCGCTGGTGGCGCAGCCATTGGCATTGGTTGGCCATTGGGTTGTTTAATCTCAGCTGTATTTGCTATTGCAATGGCGCAAATCAGTTCAGCATTTCCAACTGCTGGTGGGCTTTATCATTGGGGTTCCATTTTAGGCAACCGTTTTACAGGCTGGCTAACGGCATGGTTCAATCTATTGGGTTTGATTACTGTACTTGGCGCGATTAACGTTGGTACATATTACTTTTTCCTAGGTGCATTTGGGCCAGCTTTAGGGATTACAGATAGTTTGAATACGCTGGTTATCTTCTTAAGTATCCTCACTGGTTTGCAAGCGGTATTCAACCATTTCGGCATTAAGTTAACGGCTAAGTTAACAGACTTTTCTGGCTATTTGATACTTGCTACTGCGGCCTTGTTAACTGTTACTTGTTTTGTTAGTGCGTCTAGTCTGGATTTTGCGCGCCTATTTACATTTTCAAACTATTCTGGCGAAGCTGGTGCCAATGTGTGGCCGTCAGTATCTAATGGCTGGATTTTTGCTTTAGGTTTATTGCTACCTATTTACACCATCACCGGCTATGATGCCTCAGCGCACACGTCGGAAGAAACCAAAAATGCAGCTGTATCTGTACCTCGCGGGATGATTTCTTCGGTACTTTGGTCATCTGTTTTCGGTTACATCATGCTGTGTTCGTTTGTATTGTTGTTACCAAACATGGACGATGCCGCTAAACAAGGTTGGAATGTATTTTTCTGGGCAATGGATAGTCAAGTTAATCCAACATTAAAAATGCTGATTTATGTTGGCATATTCTTATCGCAATTCTTGTGTGGCTTAGCAACTGTAACGTCATTGTCGCGTATGAAGTTTGCCTTTGCCAGAGATGGCGGATTACCATTTTCTAAAACATTAGCAAGCGTTTCACCGAAATACCGCACACCTGTGCATGCAATTTGGGCTGGAGCAATTCTTTCTGTGCTTTTTGTTTGGGGTGCCAAATTGGTTGAAGCTGGCGGCACAACACCTGTATACACAATTGTAGTTTCTTGTACGGTTATTTTCCTGTTCTTTTCATTCGCCATTCCAATCGCCTTGGGCTTGTTTGCACACGGCACCTCAAAATGGCCAACGATGGGCCCATGGGATATCGGTGGTGGCTTGTTCAAACTGTTCGCTGTTCTATCAGTTATCGCTATGATTGCCATCTTCGTCATTGGCGTTCAACCACCGAATGCAATGGCCTTGAAAATCACCATCGGATTCTTTATTTTAACGGCTATTGTTTGGTTTGCTTTTGAAAAACGTCGCTTTAAAGGTCCGCCCATTGGTGATGCGATTGCTCAGCGCCAAGCAGATATTGCTGCCGCAGAAAAAGCATTAAATGGTTAAGTAATTGGTAATGTAGTACAAAAACGGGGCGCTTAGCGCTCCGTTTTTTTATTGCTGTTAGTATGTATCAATGAATGACTCTAAAACCTTTTTGATCCTTGGTGGCACCGGCATGGTTGGGCAACAGCTTGTTTCGCAGGCTTTGGCCTCGAGCCAAGTAGCTAGAATCGTTGCACCAACGCGTAAGAATTTAAAACCGCATAATAAATTGTCCAATCCAATTATGGATTACAACAAGCTACCAAACTCAGCAGAATGGTGGCGAGCAGATGCCGTTCTGTGCGCGCTCGGTACAACCATTAAGCAAGCGGGCAGCAAACAACAATTCCGCCATGTTGATTACCAATACGTGATGCAGTCAGCACAATTAGCTCGCTCTGTCGGCACATCGTGTTTTGTACTGAACTCATCGCTTGGCGCTGATGCAAGCGCCAGTAATTTCTACCTAAAAGTGAAGGGCGAGCTTGAGCGCGACTTAAGTAAACTTGGATTTGAATCCTTAACCATTATTCGCCCTTCCCTATTAGATGCTGGCGATCGACCAGAAGCGCGCTTTGGCGAACAAATCGGCTTATGGTTTAGCAAGCGATTGTCTGTGATTATTCCAAAGCGATATCTGCCCATTTCAACAGAAAAAGTGGCTCGTGCCATGTTGAATGCGGCGTTAGAAGCAAAACCTGGTTTGCATATTATTGAATCGGAACATCTGCATTATTGAATTGGAAAGTTGCAAATCTGAATTTAGACTACGTAAAACTTAAACTTTTGGCCAGCCTTATAAAATGTTGGCGAGCCACGCGTTCATCGGTAGATACAGGCTAAACCTTGACCATGGTCGCGAGTCAAGGTTTTATTAAAAAAACTAATCTAGGTTTTGCATCGCCACTCCAGTTGCACGCTCCAGATCTACATATGCGACTCGAAGTGCCCTCTGCGCTTGCAATTGTTCCATCTGAGAAGCCGATCGAAGCCGTTTTGCCTCCACCATGTTTAGGTAGTCACCAACGCCTTGCTGATAATTATGCAAAGAAAGCTTTTCCAATTTCTGTTGTTGCAGCAAATGATGATCAGCGTCTTTGAGTGCTTTCGTGTTGATAATCAATGTCGCCAAAGCAAGTTCCACTTCCAGCGGAATGAGACGGCGCGTCGCATCGGCCTGATGTTGTGCTTCGGCGATCTTCGCGTCGGACAACACACTGCGAGCACGACCGGTATCAAAAATGGGCAGGCTGATTTGGGCAGCGATCCCGTTCAAGCTAAAACCGCTGCTTTCGCGAACACCAGCAATACCCAGCGATGCTTCGGTATTGCGCAGTACGCCAGTTTGCAGTTTCTTCTCAGCGCTGGCTTGTTCAATACTGGCATTCGTCGCCATCAATTCAGGTCGATGTTTCAGTGCAAGCGCTTGCAACTCGGGTTCATTCAATACCGATAATGCCAATGCCGGCAAGTGATCTGGTAACACCAAGGGTTTGACGCTGGAAAGTCCCAATTGCTGTGCCAACGCGGACAATGCTTTCGTTTGCTCGGCCTCCGCGGTACGCAGTTCGTGTGCACGCTGCGATGTAGTCGCTTGCTGCGCGAGCACCGACCTGCTGGGCACAATGCCTTGACGTGCCTGGCGTGTTTGCAAGGTGAGTGTACTTTGTTCCAGTTTGAGCAACTCCTGTTGCAAGCGCAGCGCATCTTTGGCGATCATCGCCTCGTAGTAAGCCGCCTCTGTGTCTTGCGCCATGCGTACCACAGACAGCATCACTGTGGCTTGCACTCTTGCTTGTGCCGCATTGGCCACATCAATCCGTTTGCTTCGGGTGAACAGGTCGAACAGGCTTTGCATCAAACTGTAATCGAGTTCAAAGCGGCCACCACCTTCGGGGCGCAACACCATTAACGAGCCCATCGGATTACGCAACAACCCGGCTTGAATTAATTCGGCTTGTCCCGCATCCAAGCGTGTGAGTTCAGCACGTACTTGTGGGTTGTTGAGTAAAGCCGCTTGCACGGCACGCTCCACGGTAAGCGGTTCAGCAAACCAGGCGTCGTCTAAATACGATTCACCGTTGGCAGGCAATCTGGGAGCCCCAACGCCCGCGATTCCGACGGAATTTTGCACACGTGAATCATCGCGAACTGGCGCAGTAGTGCATCCGATTAGCAACACGCTCAATGCAATCGCATTGACACAATATTTAATCTTCATGGTAATTCTCCTTGTGCCGTTTTCAAGCCACGGCTTAGCCATAATTTGTAAATGGCGGGAATCACAATCAGCGACAGCAAAGGCGCGCTGAGCATGCCGCCGAGCATCGGGGCGGCTATGCGCTGCATGGTGGCAGCGCCCGCGCCAGTGGCAAGAACGATCGGGAGCAAGCCAGCCAAGATGGTGATCACCGTCATCGCTTTCGGACGTACGCGACGCAAGGCGCCATCGGTTAGTGCAGCATCCAGCGCCTTGATATCTTTCAAAGCACCGGAAGCCTGAGCTCGCTTAACTGCGTTATCCAGATAAATCAACATCACCACACCGAATTCGGCAGCAACACCGGCCAGCGCAATAAAACCAACGGCAACGGCTACCGAAAACGAATAACCCAAAATCCATATCAGCCACAAGCCACCGACCAAGGCGAACGGGACGGTGAGCATAATTAAACTAGCTTCGGCCACACGCCGAAACGCTGCATACAAAAGCGCAAACACAATCAGCAAGGTCAGCGGCACAGCGAGTCGTAAGCGTTCACTGGCGCGTTGTAAAAACTCATAGCTGCCGGCCCAATGCCAGCTCACGCCCGGCGTTAATTTGGCATCGGCACGAATCGCTTTCTCGGCTCGTTTAATGTAACCACCCAAATCATCATCGCTTAAATCGACAAAAACATAGGTCGCCAGTTGTGCGTCTTCGCTGCGAATCATCGGCGGGCCGTCCGATAGTTTTATTTCTGCTAGGGTACCCAGCGGCACTTGAGCGCCGGATGGCGTGACCACCGGCAAAGCCATCAAGGCTTCGGGTGAATCACGCCAACTTTGTTCGGTGCGCAGCGCTATCGGATAGCGCTCGCGACCTTCGACCGCGCGGCCAATCGCTTCGCCACCAATCGCGGATGCCAGCCACTCTTGTGCGTCGGCCATCGATACGCCGTAACGTGCCAGCATTTCACGATCGGGAATAACATCGATTTGTCTAGCATCGGCAGCGCGCTCGGCAAACGCAGAGCGAGTACCGGGTACTTTGGATAACACCGCTGCAATCTGATCGGCATTCTTGCTGATGGTCGGCAAATCAGGCCCTGTCACTCGCACACCCAGCGGCGTACGAATACCGCTGACCTGCATATTGATGCGATTCAAAATCGGTGGCACCCAGGCAGCGGTTAATCCCGGCAAAGCGAGTTTTTGTTGCAGCTCCTCAACGATTTTTTCCCGCGTCATACCGTCCCGCCATTGGTCTTCGGGTTTGAACTGGATAATGGTTTCGATCATGGTCAAGGGCGCCGGATCGGTCGCGGTTTCGGCGCGGCCAGCTTTACCAAATACCGTCGCGACTTCTGGTACGGATTTAATTAATCGATCAGTCCTTTGCAACACCGCTTGTGCTTCGGCCGGTGATAAGCCTGGCAAGGTGGTTGGCATATACAGAACATCGCCTTCTTCCAATTCGGGCATAAACTCGCTGCCCAATTGACTCAAGGGCAAGGCGGCACTTAATAATCCCAGCAAGGCGACCAACACAATGGTTTTCGGTTTGCGCAATGCAAATGCCAGCACCGGTCGATACGCCGAGGTTAACCAACGGGTGAAACGATGTTCGGATTCATCGGCGAAGCGTCCGCGAATCCAGTAACCCATCAGCACTGGCACCAAGGTGATTGAGAGCCCCGCAGCAACCGCCAATGCCCAGGTTTTTGTCCACGCAAGCGGTGCAAACATCCTGCCTTCTTGCGCCTGTAATACAAACACCGGCAGGAATGACAAAGCGGTAATTAGTAAAGAGAAAAATAAGGCAGGGCCGACTTCGACAGCGCTGGCCGCAATCACTTTCCATTGATCGGCACCCTCGGCGGCTTTACCATCATGTTCTTTCGCCCAATCTTCCAGATGCTTGTGGGCGTTTTCAATCATCACAATCGCGGCATCGACCATCGCGCCAATCGCAATCGCGATACCCCCTAGCGACATAATGTTCGCGTTCAAGCCTTGCCAACGCATTATTGCCAGAGCAATTAGCACACCCAGCGGCAAACTAATCACCACGACAAGTGCCGAGCGCACATGCCATAAAAATAAGGCGCACACCAAGGACACCAATAATAATTCTTCAAATAATTTGAAGCTTAAATTATTAACTGCCCGTTCAATCAAACTTGATCGGTCATAAACCGTTACAATTTCAATGCCCTCAGGCAGACTGGCACGCACCGCGTCCAGTCGAATTTTGACTGCATCAATCACCGCTTTGGCATTCTCGCCATCGCGCATCACCACAATGCCACCGACCGCTTCGCCTTCACCATTGAGTTCGGTAATGCCGTTACGCGGCGCCGGGCCAAAGCGTAATTCGGCGACATCGCGAATCAACACGGCTTTGCCGTTTTTCATTACGCCGGTGGGGACAGCACCTAAATCATCCAGTGATCGGATATAACCAACACCGCGCACAATGTATTCACTCTCGGCCATTTCCAAGCGCGCACCGCTGGTTTCCTGATTGGCCGCGCGAATCGCTGCCACCAATTGGTTAAAACCAATGCCGTACGCCTGCAATCTTCTCGGATCGACAACCGCTTCGTACTGCCGGACAAAACCACCGACACTCGCGACTTCGGCGACACCGGGCACGCGTTGTAATTCAAATCGCAAGCGCCAGTCTTGTAGCGAACGCAATTCGGCTAAATCATGTTTTCCGGTTTTATCTATCAGCGCATATTGGTAAATCCAGCCGACGCCGGTCGCATCGGGGCCCAATTGCGGTTCAACCCCTTCGGGTAATTCACTACGCACTTGCGAGAGATATTCCAGCACACGCGAACGTGCCCAATACAAATCAGTGCCATCTTCAAACAAGATGTACACGAACGAATCGCCATACATGGAAAAACCGCGCACGGCTTTCGCTTTCGGCACCGCCAACATGCGAGTGGTGATCGGATACGTCACCTGATCTTCGATAATTTGCGGTGCCTGCCCGGCATACGGCGTGCGGATAATCACTTGCACATCGGATAAATCCGGAATGGCGTCGAGGGGTAATTGCCGCACCGAAATAATGCTGGCAATCGTGAGTATTACAGCCACGGTCAGCACCAACACACGATGGGCGATGGACCAATGAATCAGACGCTCGATCATGGCTGCGATCCTTGCACGGGTTTCATCGCATCCATGGCGTCCGGTTCCATGCGACTAAAGCCCGATTGCAGATTCGCTTCGGCATCCAGCAAAAATTGTCCCGAAGTAACCACGCGATCGGTCAACGCAAGGCCATCAGTAATTTCTATTTCATTGCCATAGCGCTGGCCGATTTTTATCGGCATAGCCATGAATTGATTTTTAGCATGTTGCACCATCACCCGATCCCCTTGCGCAGTACGAATCACCGCAGAGGCCGGCAGCAATAAAACATTTGAGCGCGAAGCGCCTTCAATCACGCCATCGAGCACAGTGCCGAGCGGCAGGTCGTCGCTATTGTTGATGGAAAATCGGACCGCCACGGTTTGCGTAACCGGATCAACCACCGGAACCACGGTGCCGGTGTCACTTAGCCATTCACTACCCGGCAAACCCGGTAAGGTAAAACGCGCACGCATGGTATTGCCAAGACTGATTTTCTGCGCTGGAAATAATTGCGCTTCGATCCATACTGCTTTTCCGCCGGACAGATCAAGAATCATCGTATCGGGCGTGACGCTGGAACCTTCACGTACGCCGAGTTCCGTCACCACGCCGCCAACCGTTGTACGCAGAGGTAATCGGCGCGAGGCTTTGCCCGAGCGACGTATGGATTGAATATCAACATCGGCAATGCCATAACGACGTAAACGTTCTGCCGCCGGGCCTGCGGTTTCGGCACCCAGCAACATTTCTTCCTGGGCCTGGACTAACTCGGGTGAATAAATGTCGGCGATCACCGTGCCGGCTGAAATTTGCTGGCCGACCGCGCGAACATACAAACGCTCGACCCAGCCGCTGACGCGAGCTTGCACTCGCGCCTGACCGCGGGCATCGGCCACTACTCGCGCCGGAACGCGAATGCTGGTGCGGACATCACGCTGTACCGGGTTGGCGGTGCGAATGCCGAGGCTTTGAATAATGGCAGCACTAACCGCGATGCCATTGTTATTGCCACTTTCCGCAGTAGCGTATTTAGGAACAAGCTGCATATCCATAAACGGCGAAGGGCCAGGTTTGTCGAAATGTTCCTCCGGTCGCATCGGGTCGTAGTAATACAGAACCTTGTCCGTGCCCGCACCATCGGGCTTCATTTCACCGTCGTTGTTTTGCATGTCGGATGATGGTTCTGTTGGTGGCGGTGCTACCGTTTTTTTGACAAGTGTCATCCCACAGATCGGACATGTACCTGGCCCATGCTCTTTGATATGCGCATGCATCGGGCAGACATACAGCTCCTTGCTCATAGTCGCCTTGCTGTTAGCGACATCCTTGGTGATTGTGGCATCGGTAGTTTTTGATGCAGGCTCTTGCAACGCTTTGTCGCGGTTGCAGGCCGTTAGCAAAAACATAGCTACGATGGATGCCGACAGCCATAACGCTATCCGCCGCCAAGCGGTCGAAGTAGTAAGTTTCATGGGTATTCCTGATAAAACGTAAACACATACGGACGCAAAGCGCCGTGAATTAGGTGTTAAACGTCAGGAATAAATGGGAGGTCTTAAGCTTGGGCTGAAGTTAGCCGTCGAGTGTTCAGCTACAGAAAACTGAGGCAAAGCTGGTTTTATTAGAACATTGGGCAAAATAGTTAGCGCTACTGACAATAGGCCATTAGCATTTAAGCATCGAGCCATACACAAGTCATCACAATCAGAACTTGTAGACGGGCATGAATTACTTTCTCCAGCCATTTCAGCTGAATCCATTTGAACTGCTGTCATTTCTGGGCAGCAATCTTGCATTACGGGAATGGAATATGCCTGAGCCATTGCAACGCTGTTACACAGAATCGCTAAGATCACTAGCATGGAAGCGAGTAATCGAAGGCGGCGTATTCGCAGAATATAGATGACTTTTGGCATGTCAGTCACAGTATTGCACATCAAATGACTACCTTCAAGCTAGCAAGGACTCGT
The DNA here is from genome assembly GCA_043747995.1 of Arenimonas sp. Taxonomy (GTDB): domain Bacteria; phylum Pseudomonadota; class Gammaproteobacteria; order Xanthomonadales; family Xanthomonadaceae; genus Arenimonas. The sequence goes on along the minus strand of JAYTOD010000190.1, from coordinate 9,133 downwards.
GCCGTTAGACAAGCAACGTTACAAGCTGCATTGAATGAAAAAGCTCGGAATCCAAGTTATTGAATCGAAAAGCTATACGCCTGATCTGGCAAAACCCCTGCTTTCCAGGTGAAATGCCACCATTCCATCGAGTAGTTCACAAAGCCCTGCGCTTGCATCGCATCAAGCAATAACAGCCTGTTTTTACGTTGATCAGCCGTTAAATTTGGGTAATCAGTATTGGCTTGTATGCCAAAAAAATCAAATGCTGTGCCCATATCTAGCGTAATACATGGCTTGGCTCGACAATCAAGTAAACCTACGTCTAAAGTGGCACCTTTACTGTGCCCGGATTTCTCTGCGATGTAGTCTGGCACTAAGTCCGATTTATCGAGGTTCGGATAGTATTCGGCTTTAGTCGAAGCATCCGAATTCTTGGCCCAGCGCATAAAATCATCAACGGCAATGGTCGGCCGGTAACAGTCGAATAACACCAAAGCATGGCCAGATGCATTCAAACTCTGCTCCACTTTGGCTAAAGCCTCTGCCACCTGTTTGTGTAGCAAGCATTTAGCCGCTTGATAACCGGCAACTTTCTTGCCAGTAAAATTATTAACCGTTGCATAGCGCATGTCCAAATGAATCTCTCGCACATAGGTTTGAACGTCGACTAAAGGAAACACCTCAGCGTTTAATATGCCCTTATGCGCGCAGGCGGTTAAGACAATAAACGTGAGTGGCGTTAGGATAGTGGCGCTGCTTTTCATGCGGGTTTCTGCAAGGTTGTCTGGCTTTTAGTATGCCTGTAAATAACATTTTAAGCCCTTGTCGGCGAAAGATTTGACTATACTGGACATTCGTCATGCCACCGAACCCAAAGAGCACACGCAATGATTTATTCTTTATGGACATATCTATCAGTCTTACTGCTTTGTGCCGGTATTTGGCCATTCTTAGAGCAGCGCACGTCTTGGCGAATTTTCAAGCTACTGCCATCCATTGTACTCACCTACTTAATGGTCACCGCACTTTCTGTGCTGGGTGTTTGGCAACATAATGTTGAAATAGATGCTAGTCAAAAACTGATCCTTGGCTGGCTATTGCCGGCCTTGATGTTTTTACTCTTAGTTAATTGTGATTTCAAAGCAATTTTGGCCTTAGGGCCACGCATTTTAGCTGGATTTACCTGTGCGCTGCTATCCATTCTTGTAGCCATTATTGCGGTGTATTGGATGATGAAAGGCATTCTGCCAAATGATGCATGGCAAACATTCGCGTCGGTTGGTGGTGGTTGGATTGGTGGCACTGCCAATTTAGTTGCCGTTTCACAAGCATTAGATGCCAGTCCAAATGCCTTATCGAACGCCCTACTGGTTGATGCGCTGTGTTACTCGATGTGGGTATTAGTATTATTTGCTAGCGTGCCATTGCAATACAAATTCAATCAATCCAGTAAATCAGTTTCAATGGCCGAACAAATTGCTGCGCGTCATACAAAAAGTGAGATTGATGAATCCACGCAGAAACCAATGGATATTGGCTTATCTTTGTTATTACTAGGCGCTGCTTTATTGATAGGCAATCTATCAAGTGAATTAGCCGCGTACATGCCCAAGTCTGAGGTACTCACCGCCTCTTCATGGACTTTACTACTGGCCACTCTATTTGGCTTACTGGCATCGTACACACCATTGCGTAAACTATCTGGCACGATGACGCTCGCTTCAGCATTATTGGCAGTGGTAGTGGCCACCATCGCCTCTAAGGCGAATTTTTCTGGTATGAGTTCAGCGCCATTGTTTTTGGTATCTGGCTTAATGATATTAATCTTGCATGGTTTTATGATGATCTTGGCAGCGCGGCTATTTCGCTTTGACTTAGCCTTATGCGGCATATCTTCTTTAGCCTGTGTTGGCGGTGTGGCAACCACACCATTATTGGCAGCTGCCTATTCACCCGTTTTAGCGCCAGTTGGGGTGTTGCTGGCCATGCTAGGCTATGCCTTAGGCACTGGTGGCGGTTTGTTGATAGCAAGTATTTTAAAGCCGATAGGACTTTAAACGAATGAAAATACGTAAATCATGCCAACTCTTGTTTTTAGCTTTACTGTTTACAGGGCTTGTGGTTGAAGCAAAACCTTCGCTAATTTTGGATTGGAATAAACTTGGTTACAGCAATGAAAAATTAACTGACAGCTATTGGATTAAACGCGCAAAAAAACCCAATTCAATATTGTTAAACACAAAACTGGTGGTTAACAACAACAAGCGTCTGGCAGAAATAGATGGCTCAGTGTCTGCTTGGCAAAACTGGCCAGACAGCCTTAGCGCTGCTCATATAGCCGACAAGATCAATCAGCTTTCAATGCGCCCTAGTCGTGTTTTGTATTCACAAGATGGCAAGAAACTCACTGAAAATGAGATCAATGCTTTGCTGGAAAATCTTAGCCCCAATACAATAAAATCCTCAAGCAAGGAGCAGTTTGGATTAATTACCCAACGCAGCGCTCTTCGCGCTTTTCCTAGTGATTTACGCGCTTTCAGCAGTCTCGGCAATACCGATATTGATCGTTTCCAAGAATCGGCTGTATTTCCCGGCACACCTGTTGCAGTGTTGCATTATTCGGCAGATAAAAAATGGCTGTTCGTGCATTCTGAATTGTATGCAGCTTGGGTAAAAGCGGATGCAGTGGCTCTGGCTAATCGCGCTTCAGTATTTGCTTATACAACAAAAACACCGCGCTTAATAATAAGCGGTGCGAATGTGCGAACGGTATTCAGCCCTGATATGCCAAATGTTTCGGATTTAGTATTGGATATGGGGACAGTTTTTCCCTTGCTCGAACAATGGTTACACACACAGCCGATTAATGGCCAAGGTGCACTGGCAGGAAATGTTATCGAATTACCGGTGCGCGATGCTTTTGGTATGTTGCGTGTTGTTCCGGTGCTGGTGCCACGCTCGGCTGATGTGCAGAAAGACTATTTGCCAGTAACAAAAGCGACTATCATTCGGCAAAGCTTCAAGTTCCTCGGGGAGCGCTATGGCTGGGGCCACGATTATGGCACGCGTGATTGCAGCGGTTTTGTCTCAGAAATATATCGTTCAATGGCAATTATTCTGCCACGTAATACCAGCGATCAAGCCAAAAGCCCAGCATTCGATCGTGAGCCATACGGCATAGAATTAAGCCGAGAACAACGCACTAAACGAGTCAAGCAATTACACATCGGCGATTTAGTCTATGTGCCCGGCCATGTGATGATGGTTATTGGCCATGATGCGTTCGGTCCTTGGGTAATCCATGATTCGCACGCAACCGGTTTTATACAAAATAGCTATTTTTATGCCGTGCCAACCAATGGTGTTGCCGTTACACCTCTACTGAGCATGGCGTTTAGCACAGATAAAACCTACATCGATACGATTACTGCGGTGCAACATATCATCCCTCGGCATAGTCCATAGCATGCGCATTACAAAAATACAGTATGGCAACTTGCAGATTCCGCTACGCACGCCGTTCAAAACGGCATTGCGCAGCGTTGAGCAAATCGACGATATTGTTATTCGTATTGAAACCGATACCGGCTTCTATGGTTATGGTTCGGCGCCGCCAACTGTTGCGATAACCGGTGAAAGTAAAGAAAGTATTCTTCGCACACTAAAAGAAATTATTGAACCTTTGTTGCTTAACCAGTCAGTGAGTGATTTAGCAAAACTTTGTATTTCCGTTCAAGACGCTTGTACTGGCAACAGTAGCGCCAAAGCCGCTGCGGAAATCGCACTGTATGATTTATATGCACAACTACAGCAAAAGCCTTTATATCAAGTTTTAGGTGGCGGCACACCAAAATTAAAAACAGACTTAACCATCAGTGCCAATGACATTGAAACAATGCTTATAGATTGCGAGCACGCCATCATACGCGGTTTTACCGCCTTAAAAATCAAATTGGGTAAAGATAGTACAGAAGATATTCAGCGCTTAAGCCGTATTTACCAAGTCGTAGCTGGGCGTGCAAGCCTGCGTATTGATGCTAACCAAGGTTGGAGTGCTGAACAAACCGTCGCAATTTTACACACGCTCGAAAAAGCAGGCATGGCATTTGAATTGATTGAGCAGCCCGTTGTTGCCAATGATGTAGCCGGCTTAAAAACCATTAAGCAACATGTGCAAACACCGGTATTAGCCGATGAAAGCGCATTTAGTTTAGAACAGGTTAAAAACCTCATTGAACGCGATGCAGTGGATTTAATTAATATTAAACTGATGAAAACTGGTGGCCTAAGCCAAGCTATCACAATTGCTGATTACTGCGCTGAGCATTCGATTCAATGCATGATGGGTTGTATGCTTGAAGGTGCAATCAGCGCCGCCGCCGCTGTGCATATGGCTGTAGCCAAACAACATGTTATTACTAAAATTGATTTAGATGGCCCAACGCTTGGAGCATTCAATCCGATTGACTCAAATGTGCTTTTCAACGATGCTGTTATTTCAGTAACTGATACCCCTGGTTTGGGCATCAGACAACTTCCAACCGTTAATTGGTACGATTAAACTATGCGAATAATCCACAAACTTGCCACGCTAATACTCTGCACTGCATTGCCAATGGCTGCGATAAGTGATACGCAGCAAAAAGTTCTTGCTGATAGCGAACAACTTGTCGTCGTCACCGTATCGGACTGGCAAGCACCAAACGGGCAATTGCAAGGTTTTGCGCGAGTTGATGGTAAATGGTTGGCTGTTGTACGACCCTTCCCTGTAACAGTGGGCAAGAATGGCTCAGCGTGGGGATTAGGTGCTCACTCAACACAAACCATCGGTCCGCAAAAAGTAGAAGGTGATGGCAAGGCGCCCGCTGGTATTTTCAGTATTGGCACAAGCTTCGGCTACGCGCCAATGTTTAGCACCAAACTCGGCTATCAAGCAATGACCGACACAGATTGGTGCGTAGATGTTAACGAATCGCCGCTATACAACCAAATTGTTTCAACGCGATTAGTGGGCATTCAAGCCGTTGAAGGTTCAACGGAACCAATGCGTCGTGACTTGCATTTAAATGGCGATCAGGTGTATCAAAAAGGCTTTGTGATTGCGCATAATCGAAATAATATTCCCAAGGCCGGCAGCTGCATATTCGCTCACTTATGGCGAGCACCTGGAAACCCAACGGCTGGCTGCACGGCAATGAGTTCGGCTGATATGGACGCGCTTTTGCAGTGGCTAGATGCCAGCAAGAATCCGCACTTTGTTTTGCTACCTATTGAGCAATATCAGCAGTTACAAAAATCTTGGCAACTACCTAAATTAAAAGACAAATTATGAGCGCATCAACACGTGTATTTATTGGTTTACTTGGCGGTGTTTTAGTCGGCTTATTGCTGAGTCAATTCCTGCCAAGCGCCGTACCGCAAGTTAGTGCCATCGCGCAGCCCATTGGCAAGCTCTGGCTGAATGCCCTGCAAATGACCATTGTGCCTTTGGTGGTTTCCTTGCTAATTGTTGGCATTAACCAAGCTAGCGACATCGCGGAATCTGGCCGTGTGGCACGTCGCGCCATGATCTGGATTATTACCCTTCTATTTTTTGCATCACTTTCCGCCGCAGTTGCTGCGCCATTCATTTTAAGCTTTATGCCGCACAGTGCTGAATTGATGCAAACTCTGCAATCGGTATCAGCTAGCGCTGTGCCAGACCTTCCGAGCGTAAAGAATGATTGGACTACAACTCTGATTCCAACCAATGTGATTGCATCTGCTGCCGCTGCTGCGATTGTTCCTTTAGTCGCGTTCACATTGCTGTTTGCCTTTGCATTAACGCAGATTAATCCGGAACGTCGAAAACAAATCGTCAGCTTTTTTCAAGGTATTTCTGACACTATCATCGTCATGGTTAATTGGATTTTATGGGTTGGCCCACTCGGCGTATTTGCTTTAATTCTGCCGCTAAGTGCCCAAGCCGGCGGCGGAGTTATCAAAGCGTTGGGTATTTATATTTTAATGCTGTGCATTTTATATTTAACAATTACCGCACTGCTGTATGCTGTGGCGAGTGTTGGCAAAGGCGAAGCATTGTTGCGTTATGCCAAAGCCATTTTGCCTGCGCAAGTTGTGGCCATGAGCACTCAATCGTCGGTTGCCACCTTGCCAGCGATGGTCAATAGCTCACAGGCATTGGGCTATCCAAATCAAGTTACTGGCTTGGTATTGCCATTAGCGGTTTCATTGTTCCGAATTACCAGCCCCATTCAGTATTTAGGCGTGGTGTCGTTCATCGCATGGGCGTATGGAATTGATTTGTCACTCACCACCACAGCGATTTGTGTTTGTCTTTCCGTGATTATTTCGATTGGCTCAGTGGGCTTGCCAGGCCAAGCGATTTTCATGGGCACCAACCTGCCCGTTGTGCAAGCTGCAGGCCTGCCGATTGATTCATTGGGCCTGTTGGTGGCAGTGGATATGATTCCTGATATCTTTGCCACACTTGGCAATGTTACCGCCGATTTAACCGTTAATAGCCGTGTTGCAAAGGCTGAATCAGTGAATACTGGCTAAATTGTTCAAAGCAACATACGTGATATCTCAAAACTCAATTTTCAGTCAATAAAAAGCCCCGTACTAGTACGAGGCTTTTTAATGTGGCGTCCCCACGGGGATTCGAACCCCGGTCGCTACCGTGAAAGGGTAATGTCCTAGGCCTCTAGACGATGGGGACAGCAAGCCTTGATTTGAATCTACTTCTATGGAGCTAAAAACTGGTGGAGCTAAACGGAGTCGAACCGTTGACCCCTTGCATGCCATGCAAGTGCTCTACCAGCTGAGCTATAGCCCCATGTAAGGAGAGTGGAAATTATAGGGAAATTTTAAAATTGCGTCAAGCCTTGCAATGAAATTAACTTAACTTTCAGTGAATAACACGCTTGTAGCTTCAGGAAACCATGATTGCTTGTGATGGTTTTGTTGTTTCAGGTATAACAACCATTTGTTGAGGAAGCCATTCATGCGCAAACGATGTGAAACCAATTGCGCAAGATTAGGACGCAACCCCAACACATCCTGCCAGCGCTTGCCGACGTAACAATGGCTAACTTCACACTGTTTGGAGTCCAAATACACGCGAATCATAGCCGAGGGATCTAATGCACCTGTATCGGCATCACGAAGCGTATAACTGAGCTTTATTTCACTGGTGTAATTGTGATGCTCCAACACCTCTAAACGAAGCATCAAGCCATCGGCGCCTTCAGAGAAATAGATACCTGCATGCATATTCTTCAATTCGACAATCTGTTGCAAGCGTATAAAATTATCAGCATACAAATCCATCAGCCATGTAAATCGGTTTAAGCGAGTGAATAAGGTTCGATTTTTTGGTGTATTCATTTCTTAAAACATCTGCTTGTTTATACCTAGTTGAGCAAGGATTTTACTGGCAATTTCTTCAATTGAGGTGTGTGTGGTGGATAAATGCGGGAGATTCACCGTTTTATATAAGGCTTCGGCGGCAAGCACTTCTTTTTTGCATTGCTCAAGAGTGGCATAGCGCGAATCAGGCTTGCGCTCTTGGCGAATTTGGTGCAAACGAATAGGGTCGATGGTCAAACCGAACAATTTCTTTCTATGTGGTAGTAATGCCTTTGGCAAGCCCTCGCCATCTAAATCATCGGGAGTTAGCGGATAATTCGCTGCTTTCACGCCATAGTGAATAGCCATATACAAGCATGTTGGGGTTTTACCAGAACGAGATACGCCGATAAGGATTAAATCTGCTTCATTGTAATCAAAATCTTTGCCGTCATCATGGGTTAAAGAAAAATGCGTGGCATTGATGCGATTCTCATAGGCTTTGTAATCCACCAATGCATGCGCGCCGCCAACGCGCGGCTTTCGGGTCACCCCAAGCTCTCGCTCTAGCGGAGTCGCAAATGGCGTCATCACATCCATAATCAAAGCGCCTGTACCAGAGATGATGGCATTGGCATGCTGATCAACAAGGCTTGTGAAAACCACTGCTTTCATGCCTGCAATTAGTTGTTGCTGAACAATAATATCAGCAGTGCGTTGTGCCTTATCCATGTTATCAACGAATGGAATACGTTGTGCGCGATACTCAACACCTTCAAACTGCGCTAAAACGCTATGCCCAATGGTTTCAGTAGTAATACCTGTGCCGTCAGAGACATAGAAAACTGGCCGCATACAAACTCCTTGATTAGTGCTTCATTGTGCCCGAATTTGGTGGCGTGTACATAGCTTCATGCATACGATTGCATTCGCGTATAATAAGCGCCTTGATTTACATCTTTTGGAGCGCTGCTTTGAGTACTCAAATTCTTTGGTTGGATCAACTACGATTAAGCGATTTAGCGCAAGTGGGCGGCAAAAATTCTTCATTAGGTGAAATGATTGGCAATCTGAGCCAACTCGGCGTTTCCGTTCCCGGCGGCTTTGCCACCACCTCCGATGCCTTTGCTGAATTCATTGCATTCAATAACCTAACTCAGCGTATTTATGATCGCTTAGACGGCTTAAATGTTGATGATGTCGCAACCTTAATGCAAGTCGGCAAAGAAATTCGCCAATGGGTTATGGATGCGCCGCTACAATCTGAACTTGATGGCGCGATTCGCCAAGCTTACCAACAATTATGCGTAAAAGCCGGTACTGATGTTGTGTCGGTTGCTGTGCGTTCATCTGCAACTGCCGAAGATCTTCCTGATGCTAGTTTTGCTGGTCAGCAAGAAACCTTTCTAAACGTGATCGGCATTGAGGATGTACTTGGTAAAATCAAAGAAGTATTTGCATCTTTATATAACGACAGAGCTATTGCCTACCGCGTGCACCACGGCTTTAAACACGAAGATGTGTTTCTATCAGCAGGCATCCAGCTTATGGTGCGCTCCGACATTGGCGCGTCTGGCGTGCTGTTCACACTAGACACCGAATCAGGCTTTCGCGATGTGGTGTTCATTACATCTAGCTATGGCTTGGGTGAAAACGTGGTGCAAGGCGCAGTTAACCCTGATGAGTTTTATGTGTATAAACCGACATTACGGCAAAATAAACACGCTATTTTACGCCGCACATTGGGTAGTAAATTAATTCGCATGGTGTATTCAGATGCGCCAAACGAGCGTGTGAAAAA
>JAYTOD010000189.1:0-12878 GCA_043747995.1 Arenimonas sp. | reverse complement strand
GGAATTTGTACCAAGCCGCCGATTGGATCACACGTTAATCCAAGATTATGCTCCATACCGATTTCTGCAGCATTCTCAATCTGGCCAAGGCTTCCGCCTAAGCAGGCAGTTAATCCACCAGCAGCCATAGAACAGGCCACGCCCACTTCGCCTTGGCAGCCAACTTCAGCACCGGATATAGAGGCGTTTTCTTTATATAGAATTCCGATGGCAGCAGCAGTTAACAGAAAGTCATTCACGCCTTTGCGGCTTGAACTTGGGCAAAAGCGGTCGTAATAATGCAGTACAGCTGGGATGATGCCAGCCGCACCATTGGTTGGCGCAGTAACCACACGACCGCCAGCTGCATTTTCTTCATTTACCGCTAAAGCATACAGGTTGACCCAATCAAGAACAGTAAGCGGATCTTTTAAGCCAGCTTCCGGGCGCGATAATAATTCTTGCATCATTAAGGGCGCGCGCCGTGCAACTTTTAAGCCACCCGGTAACACACCGGTATTGCGCGTGCCACGTGCAAGACAATTTTGCATGGCTAACCAAATGGCATCTAATTCGGCATTAATTTCAGCATCAGTGCGCCATACCCGTTCGTTGGCCCACATCAATTCAGCAATGCTTAAGCTATGTTTTTCACACTGCGCCATTAACTCATCGCCACTTTTAAAAGGGTATGGCAGAATCGTTGTGTCAGCAGTAATACGATCTTGCGCGGCCTCATCTTGATTCACCACAAAGCCGCCACCCACCGAATAATATTCACGTGAGCAAAGTTCCGCAGCATTTGTATCGAAGGCGGTAAAGCGCATGCCATTGCTGTGGAAAGGCAGTTTCTGGCGTTTGTTGAACATCAAATCGGTTTTTTCGTCGAAGCTGATGCGTTTAGTTGGCGATAGCTGCAGCGATTTTTCTTTTCGAATCTTGGCTAACATCGGATCAATAGTGTCTGGATCAATCAAGTGCGGCCATTGTCCTTCTAGTCCAAGCAAAACAGCTTTATCTGAGCCATGGCCTTTGCCGGTAAGTGCTAAAGAGCCAAATAAATCAACTTTGATGCGAACGCATGCATCAATATTTCCGGCTTGCACCAGCCAGCGCTGCACGAAACGTGCGGCGGCGCGCATCGGTCCTACGGTGTGTGAGGATGAGGGCCCAATACCGATTTTAAATAAATCGAATGTACTAACTGCCATAATATGCCGCCTTTAGGCTAGAATCTTGTCACTATGATGCCAAATTCACCAGTAAAATGCTTACTTTAATTCAACGTGATGATTGTGCGCTGTGCGATGAAGCTTGGGAAGTGCTTCATCAAGCCGGGGTTGGTGAGTTCGATTCGGTATTTATTGACGGCAATGCGGAGCTAGAAATGCAGTATGGAGCGCGCGTTCCAGTTTTGCGCAATGGCCGACGTGAGTTGTATTGGCCATTTGATGCAGAGCAGATTAAGGCTTGGTTGGAGCTTTTCGGATAAGTATAAGCTTGGTGCTAACTTTCACCGCGTTCGGCAATAAGCTAATATCTTTCCAGTCGCCAATACCAACATTAAAATCTAAACGGTTAAGCATGGCCTCGCCAACTAGCACAGCACTTTTATTCTGTTGCCAAGTAAATTGTAAATTAACCGGCTTGCTAATACCGCGCAAGCTTAGCAGGCCCTTTGCATTATATTTTCCATTAGCAAGCGCTTGAAATTGCGTGGCTGTAAAGCGTGCCATGGATGATTTTTTTACATCAAAGAAATCCGATGATTTTAGGGTATCGTCGCGTTCAATATTTTGACTATTAGCACTACTTAAATCAATAAAAACATCAAAGCGACTTTGGGTTATATTTTTTGGATCGAAACGAATTTGCGGTGTAAATTTCGTGAAACTGCCACTGAATGCTTCGCCCTGAAAACTGGAACTAAACGATAAGCTAGAGCCTTTTGCCATTTGCCAATCTTGCGCAACAGCATTGTTAGCGCCTAGCAACAATATGCATACAGTGAGTAGCGGAGCAAAAAATTTCATTAGATTTTCCCAAGCATGCGTTTTAGTGTGTTGTCGCCAAGACGATAGTGATGATACAGCGCCGCACCAGCATGTACTAATAGCAGCGTAGCCAAAGCATAGAACAAATTTTCATGTGTGTTGAGTGCAAATTCTTTAATCGACGGATTAAAGCCAGTGAATAACTTTGGCAAATTGATGATGCCAAACCAGCGCAATGGGAACCCTGATGCTGAGTTATACAGCCAACCACTGAGTGGCATGGCTATCAGAATGCCATACATGGTGCCATGTACTATTTTAGCGGCCAATGTTTGTAGGCGAGAGCTAGAAATGTCGTTGGGTGTGCCAGCAAGAAAGCGCCAAGTAAGCCGTAGCAAAGTTAATATAAGCATAGTAATACCAAAGCTTTTATGCAGCGCAAAAACCTGCATCTTAAATGCGGAAGTTGGTAGTTCCGACATAATCAGCCCAACAACGGCAAGGCAGATAATCAATGCTGCAGTTAACCAGTGCAGACTAATACTGACCCAACCCCAACGCTCAGCGCTGTTGCTTATCATGGCTCTTTACTCGCTTGCTGATTAGTTGACAATATGGCTTCAATAGCTAAATCAAGATGCACTCTATCGCCAATTACGCTCGGCCATGCATCAATGCCCAGCGCTTTGCGACTAATATTGCCAAATGCCTGCATGCCAAGTGTTTTTTTGAATGTGAGTGGGTGCCGCTTATTGGCATTAATAATGGTAATAAAAGTGATGGGCGCAGTTTTGCCAGCCACGCTTAGCACACCATCAACTTCCAATAGATTTTCAGACACAACACGTACGGCGCTTGATTTAAATGTAGCGCTTGGAAATTTTTCAATATGCAACATGCTTGAAGTGACTTTTTCAGTCCATTTTTTATCACCCAAATCTAGGCGGCTAATGGGAATCTCCACTTCAACATGCGAGTTAGCTATATTTTTCGCATCAAACCATATTGTGCCGCTTGGCTGTGACAACGTACCAATGCTCGGCGAGAATTCAGCATGCATCACGCGGAATGCAACGCGGGTATGAACGGGGTCGATAACATAGGTTTCCAGTGCAGACGCCGATTGCACGGGCAGTATTACTAGCAAAGCCACAAATAGTGGGTAAGCGAGAATTCTAGTCATATTGAGCTCCTTATCGCGTCTATCATAGACCGTTTTACTATGGTAATAAGCCGTACTGATGAATTCATTATTGCAAGCCTGCAACAAAGCAAGCAATGGGCTGGAAATGCATTATGATTGCATTATGGGGTAGGGTTGAGTGAAAACTAGAGAATGATATGATGCATCGTTGCTTGGCAGGGGTCCTGATTTTTTTCTACACATTAACCAGCTTGGCGCAAACGCCAATTGCGGGGCAATCGCAATTTCGTCAGCTCGACATCAAAGATGGCTTGCCGAATCAGCTCATATTTTCTATCGCACAAGATAAACAAGGCTATATTTGGATTGGTACCAAAGACGGCTTAGCGCGCTTTGATGGTGCAAATTTTAAAATATACCGACATATACCCGGCGATCAACAGTCACTACCCAGTAATTCCGTGCAAATGGTACATGTCGATGCTAAAAATCGGCTGTGGGTGGGTGTTGAAGGCTTTGGACTTTTGCAGATGAATCCAGACAATGTGGGGTTCACTGCAAAGCCGTTGCTACCAAAATCTGAAGGCACGGCGCTGGATATTTGGGCGATGGCATCCGATGCACAAGGTTCGGTTTGGTTTGGTACTTACGGCCATGGTCTGTTTAGGCGAAAACCGGATGGCGTTGTGCAACATTTTTTGCCACATGCGGGGCAGCTTGGGTTACCCGATGAAAATGTATTGTCTTTGGCGCTGGATGCGAAAGGCGTGCTTTGGATTGCAACCAGTTCTGGCGTTATAAAGTGGGATAAAGAGCGTTTTATAGCGTTCGACAATACTCTTTTGAGTTCGAAAGTGGTGATTAACTTAATGCCAGATCCGCAGCTAGGAATGTGGCTTGGCACGCAATCTGGACTTAATCGCGTTAGTCCTGAGGGCATTGTGGATACACCAAAATGGGTTAATCAATTGAGCCATGCGAACATTATGGCGGTTTTATTGGAAAGCAATGGCGCACGTTGGTTTGTATCTAGCCGTGGCTTAAATCGGTTACAAAACGGTCAGATTGAAGTATTTAATCCAGACACAAGTTTTATTACCGCATTTCAAGACAGAGATGGTGGATTTTGGTTTGGTAGTGAACAAGGGTTGCTTCGGCAGCCTGAGTCTTGGCGATTTTTTAAAACATATTTAGCCCAAGACACGGCTTCTGGTGCACGTAATATAATCCCAAGTAGCTATCAAGCACTGAACGATGGCAGTATTTTATTTGCGGGCCGACAAGGTGCAGTTGATCGATATTGGCCACAAAGCCAAACAATAAAACACCTTGAATACCAATCACCTGATGGCAAGCCTAAGGTACTTCGTTCAGTGCTACAAGACAGCAGTGGTCAGCTTTGGTTAGGCACGCGCGTTGAGCTGATGCGCATGAAGCAAGGTGCGCAAGTTCTGGATTTATGGAATACGCAGTCAGTCGAAAACCCAAGTTTGCTAGGCCCTGCAACGCATATGCTACAAACGCCAGATGGATTAGTTTGGATTGCATTTTATGGTGGCGGAATACAGGCCCGTCAGCTTGATGGCCAAGTGGTCCAATCGATAACACCTAAAAGCAAGCAAGGGCTTAAATTCCCTGATCCCGAACAATTGTTTGTTGGCCCAGACCATAACTTATGGTTGGTGGGCGGCGAGGGCGTGTTACGTTGGAGTCCGTCGCAAAATACATTTTTGCAAGTAACGGGATCGCCGAAAGAACGTGTATTTAGCGCTCATTTAGTAGCGCCACAAACACTGTGGCTTGGACGTCTTGGCGCACTTGATGCGTACCAGTGGCAGTCTGGAGCTTTGAATAAAATCCGCTCAGTGGCTGGCGATGAAGGTATGCCGGCAGTTGAAGTTAGTGGCATAGCAAGCGATCAATCCGGCGCGCTTTGGCTAACCAGTTCACGCGGTTTGATGCGTTACGACCCAATCATGGATCGCATACGTGTGTTTGGCATTAATGATGGATTAGTAAGCCAAGAGTTTGATTTACAGGCCCCCTATATTGGTAAGAATGGCATGGCGTTTGCGCTAAGCAAAGGCGGGATAGTTGGCTTTAATCCTAGTGAAATGGCAGTAAAGCCCGTGTCATTGCGTTTAAATATCGAACAAATCAGCGTTAGGCGTGATGAAGATCAATTGTATTTAGGTAGTGACAAAGCCATTGTGCTGAACCCGGAAGATCGTGATCTAAGCATTGATGCCATTTTGCTAAATTTTGATGATGCCAATGCGCATCGATACCGTTCGCGGCTGTCTGGTTACGATCCGGATTGGGTTGAAATGGGTGTAAGCGGTAAGCGGGTATTTTCAAAATTGCCATATGGTCATTATCGCCTAGAGCTTATCGCTTCCGGTGCAGAGGGTGTTTGGTCAGCGCCAGTGATTTTAAAGATTACTGTGCTTCCGCCTTTATGGAGAACCTGGTGGGCGTATGTATGCTATTTCTTAGCTCTATTGTTATTAATATGGGTAGCACTGTATAGCAATCGCCGACGATTGAAACGCAAGCATCAACAGCAGCTTGAAGTTCAAGAGCAGCAGCTATTGCTTAAGAACTCTGAAGCCAAATCCCAATTTTTGGCTAATCTTGGCCATGAAATTCGTACACCAATGACTGGTGTGCTGGGCATGGCTGAACTTTTGCTAGCTGGTGAGTTGTTGGACAAGCCTAAATCTCAAGTAAGTGCGATAAAGAAAGCCGGCGAACATCTGCTGCGATTAATGAACGATGCGCTTGATCTATCAAAAATTGAAGCGGGGCAGTTTGAGTTGGACAATCAGATCTTTCATCTGCCCTCCGTATTGCAAGAGGTGCAATCGCTGCTATCGCCGCTGGCAGCTGGAAAGGGCTTGCGTTTTGAATGTCAAATTGAGACAGAAGTGCACCAGCATTATATTGGCGATTCAGGGCGAATCCGGCAAATCCTACTTAATCTTGGCAACAACGCGATTAAATTCACAGAAAGCGGTTTCGTCATTATTAAGGCGCAACGCCTATGGCCCAAAGGCTTAATGTTGTCTGTGGTTGATTCAGGGCCAGGAATGAAGTTAGAGCAGCAGCAAAAATTATTTCAGCGTTTCGTGCAAGCAGATGGTGTTCGAACCACGCAACAATACGGTGGAAGCGGTCTTGGTCTAGCTATTAGCAAAGAACTGGCATTGTTAATGGGCGGTGATATTCAGCTGTCTAGTGAGCCCGGACATGGCTCAACATTTAGTCTCAATTTGCCATTGCAGCACGTTGAAAATACAAGCATTGTTGAAACACCTATGTTGAAACAAGTTGATATTTTGAATGTTGAATCAAAACATATTTTGTTGGTCGAAGACGATGAAACCATATTGCAAGTCATAAGCCAACTGCTGAGTAGTTATGGCCATTCGCTTTGTTGTACAAAAAATGCACTTGAGGCCTTGGCACAAACATCTAACTGTGTATTTGACCTAATCTTCTGTGATATAGATTTACCAGGCATGTCAGGCTTAGAGTTAGCAAAACTTTGGCGGGCTCAAGGCTTGCAATGCCCAATTGTTGCACTAACAGCGAGAACACAATCGGATATTGAACAATTGTGTGCTCAGGCGGGCATGAATGCATTTTTACGAAAGCCAGTCAGTGGTCAGCAACTGCAACAGACTGTTGTTTCGCTTTTTGCCGATTAATTGAGTGATGTTTGCCCTGCTATGAATTGCCAGGTTCGGGTGATATAGAGTGTTTCAGGATTTTCTTTTGTTATTGGCAGGCTTGCAAAGGGCTCGGCTAATCGGACAATCCTTACAGCCGCGCGATCAAGGACTTTATTACCGCTGGATTTCACCACCGTAATGTTCTCGATAAGGCCATTTTTCCGGATAGCAACAGTTAGAATCAATTGCCCGCTGAGCTGATTCAGCAGCGCTTGTTCAGGATAGTTGGCATTACCAATGCGTTCAACTTTGCGCACCCATTCATTCATATACTGCGCATAAATATATTCTTGCGTGCTAGCAGTAATGAATTTATGCCGGCTTTTCTTGGCCTGCAAGCTTTGTTTTTGGCTATACTCGTTGGCCAATTTGGCAAGTGTCAGACTTTTCTCAATGAGTTCTTGGCTGATTGGTAATGCTTCAGGGCTGGTTGGTTTTTGTTCTTGCGCGCGCGCTGTTTTCTGCTCATTGGTACTTTTGCTGGTTATTGTTCGCTGAATCGATTCAGGCTCAGGCATCGTTTTTTGGGCCTGTAGGCTAATAGGTGCCTCACCCGCATTGATTTGCGGCAACTGCGATAATTGATTGTCAATTGGGCGTTGCGCTTTGTCGCTATTGCCGCCGCCTTGGTTATTAGCCTGAGCAAGAAAATCAGCGAGTTCCGGCCTACTATTGCTGGTAGTAGGGCTAAGAATCACATCTAAAGTAGGCGACACCGGCGCAGCTTTGTTTAGTGTAAAGCCCACGCCAAGAACGATTACCCCAAATGCAATGGAGGACAGAATAAAGGTTCCTGTCAATCGGTCTTCGGAGCTAATTTTCTTTGTCATCTACTAACTAACTTCGCGTCAATAGCATCAAATAACAGGCCTGCAATATTTAGCCCGAATTGCTTATCCAACTCGCGCGCGCAGGTCGGGCTTGTAACATTGACTTCGGTTAAATAATCGCCAATGACATCTAATCCAACAAATAGCATGCCGCGTTCTTTGAGCCAAGGCCCAACTTCACGCGCTATCCAAAAATCACGTTCAGATAATGGCTGCCCGTGTCCAATCCCGCCAGCAGCTAAATTACCTCGAAACTCATCTCCTTGGGGTATGCGCGCCAATGCATACGGCACGGGTTTACCGTTAATCAATAGTATTCGTTTATCGCCTTGGCTAATTTCAGGGATATATTTTTGAGCTAAGGCTAGGTTTCCAGAGGCAGTCAACGTTTCTAAAATCACATTGACATTGCTTTCTCCATGCCGAATCCGAAAAATTGACTTGCCGCCCATTCCATCTAAGGGCTTTACAACGACATCACCATTTTGACGGATAAATTCTTTGAGGTCCGTCACACTTCTGCTAACCAGCGTTGCAGGGCAGCACTGTGGAAATTGCAGTGCCGTCAATTTCTCATTCATGTCGCGCAGACCTTGCGGATTATTTACCACCAGCACTCCCTCATTTTCTGCAATAGATAGGATTTGGGTGTCGTAAATAAACTGGTCATCGACCGGAGGATCTTTGCGCATTAACACAATCGAAAGAGTTGCAAGTGCGGTATGTTGAAATTTTCCAAGTTCAAAGTATTGATTATTAACGTCATTTACACTTAACTGAGCGAGCCGGCCATAGGCGCAGTTGTGCTGGATACTGAGGCTGCCGGGTTCCACATAGTAAATGGCATAGTCGCGCCGTTGCGCCTCAAGTAGCAGTGCAAAACTGGTATCTTTTGAGGGGGTGATCCGCTCAATGGGGTCCATTACAATGGCAATTGATTTTTTCATGTGAATTCTCGTACGAGTAACACTGAGTTTATGGTAGATTAAATGATTAAAGTAGCGTGGCTAAACAAGATTCATCCTATTATTATGATAAAGGATAGGTTTTTGTTTAGCTATTGCAATTGTCAAAGATTTGAGGATTTGGATGGATAACACACAGCTCAATGGTTTGCGAGTCATGGTCATTGATGACTCTAAGACCATTCGCCGAACGGCTGAAACCTTGCTAACAAAGGAAGGTTGTTCTGTAATGTCTGCAGTCGATGGTTTTGAAGCGCTCGCTATGATTTCCGATCACCAGCCGCACATTATTTTCGTGGATATTATGATGCCGCGCCTGGATGGCTATCAAACCTGTGCGTTGATTAAGAATAATCAGCAGTTCAAGAATACGCCAGTTATTATGCTGTCTTCGAAAGATGGCTTATTCGATAAAGCGCGTGGTCGTGTCGTTGGTGCTGAGCAATATTTAACAAAACCCTTCACACGTGATGAACTGTTATCCGCAATCCGTCAATTTGTCTCTCAGATCAAGGTCTAAGGTATGGCAACGAGTCAATCTATCTTCACAAGACTGCAAAATTATGAGCGCCGCTCAATTCAGCATATAGCTGCAGCGCCGGAAGTATCGGAAGAACCTGGCCATTGGCGCGCTGTTGCTTATCGTATTGGCACCTATTTATTGGCGTCCTCATTCGATCAAGTCATTGAAATTACCAGCATACCGCCAATGACTAATGTGCCACGCTCTGAGCCTTGGTTGCTCGGCGTGGCGAATTCAAGAGGCAATTTGTTGCCTATAGTTGATTTTAAATTATTTATTTTTGGTGAGCGTACCCTGATGCACGATGGTCAGAGAATGCTCGTCATTCAACAACCCGGTGGTATGGTTGCAGTTGTGGTTGATGAGCTATTTGGTCAGCGTTTCTTTAATGATTCCCAGTGGGTAGATCAATCTGGCGAATTTTCTGAAGGACGTTTAGGCCATTTTGTCAGTAAAGCGTATAGCGCTTTCGGAAAAACTTGGGGGGTTTTTGACATGGACCTATTAACTCGGACACCTGAATTCAGGCAGGCTGCCGCTTGATTGCATCATTAAAGTAAGGATTAAATTTAGCCATTATGAGTACAAAACTTCGTTCATTTGTAGACAAGCTCGGCACCTATAGCCAGAGATTTTGGATTATATTGCTGCTTGCATCTATTGCGGCTTTCGCCGCTAATTACATCGCCTCAACCTACTACAGCACGCAGGAAAGTAATGCAAAAGCGCTGAGTTCGGAGTTGCAGGTACTGTCCCAGAAGCTTGCTAAGTATTCGAAAGAATCTGCATCTGGCAACGCTGAATCATTCGCGGAATTTAGGGATAGCAAAGAACGAAGTGCGGAAGTAGTGGCTAGCTTGACTAAAAGCCATAATGTTATGGGCGCCCAAGGCGCTTTGGCACAAGTTGGCAAAACGTGGGCCACCATTGCTAAAAATTCTGACCAAATACTTAACAGCGAAAAAGAAGTGGTTAGTTTGGCCAACACCGCCATTCAATTCACGGCGCGAGTACCTTCGCTTTCTGCGCGTTTGAGTGAAGTGGTATCGGCGATGTCAGATTATTCGGCACCTGCTGCCCAAATCAATTTGGCCAACCGCCAAATTGTGTTGGCAGATCGCATGGCGCGACGCGTTTCAGAAGTGGTTGCCGGTGGTGAAAAATCGGTTTCTTCAGCAGATGCTCTAGGTCGCGACACGGCGGTATTTTCGCAAGTATTGAATGGCCTTAAATCAGGCAACCCAGATTTAAATGTATCTGCCGTTAGCTCGCCTGCGGCGATGGGCTCAGTGATTGCGGCGGAGCAATTGTTTGCAGAAGCCGAATTAGAAATTAAAACCATATTAGATTCATCAACCAATATGTACGATGTGCATCAGGCAGAAAGCGCTATTTCATTAGATACCGCTGTTTTGCTTGAAGACAGCGAAAATCTGTACAAGGCATATAACAACATCAATCTGCGTCGCGCATTTCCGAATAGCTATATCACATTGGTTTCGTCGATTGCCGCGTTGGTTAGTATGTTTTTCATTTTGATCGGAACATTCCGTACGCAAACAGTGCAGTTGTCTAAATCTAAAGAAACCAATCAACAACAACAGCAAGCCATTATGCGTTTATTGGACGAAATCGATCCGCTGTCAAACGGCGATTTAACCACTAAAGCAACGGTGACTGAAGATTTCACTGGTGCAATTGCCGATGCTATTAATAATACCGTTGATGAAATGCGTCTATTGGTCGGTACCATTAACGATACTTCCGTACAAGTTTCAGCCTCAGCGCAAGAAACTCAAGCAACTGCTACGCAATTAGCTGAAGCTGCAGAACACCAAGCGCAGCAAATTAAAGCAGCTTCTCATCAAATTACCTTGATTGCCAGCAATATTGATGACGTGTCAAAGCGTTCCGCCGAATCGGCTGACGTAGCAACACGCTCGGTGCATATTGCATCGAAAGGTGCTGATGTTGTGCGACAAACCATTAATGGTATGGACAATATTCGTGGTCAGATTCAAGAAACATCTAAGCGAATTAAACGATTGGGCGAAAGCTCGCAGGAAATCGGGTCTATCGTTGAATTGATTAATGATATCGCCGAACAAACCAATATTCTTTCCTTGAATGCGGCTATTCAAGCGGCCTCTGCCGGTGAAGCGGGACGTGGTTTCGCAGTGGTTGCAGATGAAGTGCAACGATTGGCAGAACGCGCAACTAATGCTACTAAGCGTATTGAATCTTTGGTTCAAGCAATTCAATCCGATACCAACGAAGCTGTGAACTCCATGGAGCAAACCACCGCTGAAGTGGTTGCTGGTGCGCGATTGGCTGAAGACGCAGGTCTTGCATTGGGTGAAATTGAAACCGTTTCTGGTGACTTATCGAAATTGATTCAAGATATTTCGTATGCATCGAAGCAGCAATCCGATTCGGCAACAAGTATTTCGGAAACGATGACCAATATTCAGGAAACCACAACGCAGACATCGCAAGGCGCAAGCCAAACTGCAGATTCTATTGGTAACTTGGCGAACTTGGCTGCCGATCTACGACGGAAAGTTGCGAACTTTAAATTACCGGCTTGATCCGGCATTAATGTACGTTAACTTGCGTAGTAGCCTGATTCGAATTTGCAAGGGTTTTGCATGAAATTACTGAGCCCAATTGATGTGACGGTGTTGACCTGGTTAAAGCCAGAGCTTGATAGCACCTTGCATCAGGCGCGCAATTGCCTAGAACTATATGTAGAAGAAGGCCAAGGTGTGGCTGCGCTACGCAAATGTAGTCAGCATTTGCACCAAGTTGGCGGCATTCTAAATATGGTAGAGCTTTCTGGTGCGGCTAGGCTTGCAGAAGAAATGGAGCAGCTGGCTGCGCGTTTAGCTGAAGATAGTTCGCATGCGAGCGAGAATGCATTTTCGCTATTGATGCAGTGCATCGTTCAGTTGCCGGATTATTTAGAGCGACTTCAAAACGGCCACCGTGATGTACCAAGTGTATTGCTTCCGCTAATCAATGAATTGCGTTCGATTCGGAATCATCCACCTTTAACTGAAGAGTCGGTGTATACCGCTTCAACGCAACTGCCAATTCCTGCGTTGGCGCTTGAACAAATGCATTCGAATGTCAGTAAGAAAAGTTTTGGCGATATTGCATTGCAGTTTCAATCGCATCTTCTTACATGGCTACATAGTCCGAGCGATCAAAGTGCATCCAAACAGTTAGCACAAATTTGTGAAGAAATCATTTCGCAAAGCCAGGAAGATGCCAGCAAAAAACTTTTCTGGGTTGCCAGCAGTTTATTGAATGCGAGCGCTGCAGGGAAAATTGAAGCAACAGCATCACTACGGCAAGCTATAACAAAAATTGATCAAGAAGTTAACTACATCAATAACAAAAGCATGGGCGAGGCACGATTAAATTCGCCGGTTCGATTAACTCAAGAGCTTTTGTACTTCGTTTCAAAATCACCAGACGCAACGGAACAGCTAAAACAAGTTTACGAAGCGTTTGAGTTAGCGCAAAATATTCCTGATGAAGACGAAATAAAGCATGCAAAAAGTAGCTTGCTAGGCAGAAATAACGCATTATTGCAAAGCGTTTCGGCGGTCATAAAAGAAGATATTCTGCGCATCAAAGATGCGTTGGATATGAGTATTAGAACCCATGATGCAAAACCCAGCGACTTGCACGAGCTGGTCGATGT
>JAYTOD010000188.1:0-3704 GCA_043747995.1 Arenimonas sp. | reverse complement strand
CCCTTCACCGCACTATAAAACACCAGCTGCCACGGTAGTTCAATGCTGCCATTATCTGCTTCACGATAACTAAGAATTTCCCGAATACCTTGCTCTATTTGGCTGTTGCTGGCTTGATCAATACCGAACATATTTTTGCAGTAGCTAATCATGCATTTCATGTCGTCAAAATTCCACACATATGAGCGCACCTGCATGCGCGTTTGCACAAAGCCGGCCTGCACTAAATGCTGTTGAAATCCATCATCAAAAAAATCACCAACATGGCCTTGGCTGTTGTGCTTATGCACAAAATCATTCAAGAACGCATCCACCGGCGAGCCACGCAATACCTCGCCCACCAACACGCTGCCTTCGGTGCGCAATACCCGATGGCATTCACCCAGAAATGCCTGCTGATTTTCGCGGCTAATGTGGTGCAAGCCGGTTAAAGACAACACCACATCCATGGACTCCTTTGCATATGGCAAATACTGCGGGCTAGCTAATGGCACGCCAGTTTGTGCAAAGCCGGCGCTAAAATCACAGCTTTGAAGCCGCATGTGTGTTGGCAGATAGCTGGCCATATAGCCACCACCTGATGGCACATCCAATAGATCAACAGCATGGCTTGGTAACTCTTGCAAGAGCGCTAGAAATTCCGCATCACGCGCTTTGGGATAGGCCTGCATCGCAAAATGGTATTGATTGGCGCGTGCCGTAAAAATTTCACTATAGTCGTGCATGCATTATTCCTTTTCACTTTTATATGGTGCACCAAATTATAAGGTGCGCCAAGGCGCACCCTATGTAATGTAATCGTGCATGTGTTAACTCCGCACCAATCGGTTATCAACTAAATACGCGACCACACCTGGGTCGGCCAATGTTGAAATGTCGCCGAGCGCTTCCGGTTGGTTTTCAGCAATCTTGCGCAATATACGCCGCATGATTTTCCCCGAACGGGTTTTCGGTAAGCCGGGTGCCCACTGCAGCCAATCCGGGCTGGCAATTGGGCTGATCTGTTTGCGCACATGTTGAATCAGTTCTGCGCGTAAGGCATCGGATTCCAATACACCGCTGTTTAAGGTCACAAACACATAAATGCCCTGACCTTTTATATCATGCGGTGCGCCAACCACTGCCGCTTCCGCCACATCGGGGTGCGAAACTAACGCGCTTTCTATTTCTGCAGTGCCCAAGCGGTGGCCCGAAACATTGAGCACATCATCAACACGGCCGGTAATCCAATAATCGCCATCGGCATCGCGGCGCGCGCCATCGCCGGTAAAATATTTCCCCGGGTAGGTGCTGAAATAGGTCTCGAAGAAACGTTGTTGATCACCATATACGCCGCGCATTTGGCCCGGCCAAGAATCCAGCAACACCAAATTGCCTTCACCGGCACCTTCGATTAAATTGCCATTGGTATCAACCAAAGCTGGCTGCACACCGAAAAATGGCCGTGTGGCTGAGCCCGGTTTTAATGCCGTTGCGGCGGGCAATGGCGAAATCAGAATGCCGCCGGTTTCGGTTTGCCACCAGGTATCCACCACGGGGCAGCGGTCGTCGCCCACCACGCGATGGTACCACTGCCATGCTTCGGGATTAATCGGCTCGCCAACGGTGCCTAGCAAGCGCAACGTCTTGCGCGAAGTAGACCTTACAGGCGCATCACCTTCACGCATCAAAGCGCGAATGGCAGTGGGCGCAGTGTAAAAAATACTGACCTGGTGTTTATCAATCACCTGCCAAAAGCGTGAAAAATCTGGGTAGCTAGGCACGCCTTCAAAAATCACGGTGGTGCAGGCATTAGCAAGCGGGCCATACAGCACATAGCTGTGGCCGGTAATCCAACCCACATCAGCCGTGCACCAATACACATCATTCGGCTTCAAATCAAACACTGCTTCATGCGTAAACGCAGCATGCAATAAATAGCCGCCGGTGCTGTGCAAAACACCTTTGGGTTTGCCGGTTGAGCCGGAGGTATACAAGATAAATAAAGGGTCTTCGGCATTCATTGCCGCGGCGTAATGGGTTTTGGGTTGATGATCTACCATTTCTTCAAACCAGCGATCGCGCGGCATTTGCATCGGTGGCGCAAGCGGGCCATGGCGAACCACCAAAACCGTTTCCACCGAACTCGTGCCGCGTTGCTTTAAGGCCTCATCAACCTGCGACTTGAGTGCTAGCCACTTGCCACCGCGCTGCCCAGCAGAAGCAGTGATGATTAGCTTAGTGCCACAATCAGCCAGTCGCGAAGCAATCGCATCCGGCGAGAAGCCCGCAAATATCACCGAGTGAATTGCACCAATGCGCGCGCACGCCAACATTGCCACCGCCGCTTCGGGAATCATCGGCAAATAAATACTGACGCGATCGCCTTTTGCGATGCCTAAATTCTGCAAAGCATGCGCAAGCTGGCAAACGCGATCGTGTAGAGCTTGGTAACTGATGTGTTGCGAAGGCGTATTCGGATCATCTGATTCCCAGATGATTGCAGTTTTATCGGCATGTTTCGGCAAATGTCGGTCTAAGCAATTCACTGCCACATTCAGCTCGCCATCTTCAAACCACTTAATACGAAAATCGTCTTTGTGAAAGCTAACGTTTTTAACGACACTAAATGGCTTAGACCAGCTTAAACGCGCCGCCTGTCCGCGCCAAAACGCCTCAGCATCGGCGTCATGTTTGGCATGCAAGCGCGCCACTTTGTCTTGGCTGTAGTGTGAGTTTTCGGCAAAATTTGTCAGCACCGGATACCGCTCTGTCATACAACAATCCTATTCACATTCATCTATAGGGTTTAGTGTAAGTTATCTGAAGCGAATTGATAACAAGACCCATTTTTATGCCGGAATTACCTGAAGTAGAAACCACCCGCCGTGGCCTTGAGCCGCATATTGTGGGCAAGCGCATTAAACAGGTGATTTTACGTCGCGATAATCTGCGCTGGCCAATTCCGTTTGATGTGGTTGATAAATTGCCAACGCAAAAAATCCTCAGCATTGAACGGCGCGCCAAATATTTACTGATGCACACCCAAGCTGGCAGTGCGCTCTGGCACTTGGGTATGTCGGGCAGTATGCGCGTGCTCAATGCCAATAGCTCGGTTGGCAAACACGATCATGTGGATATTGTATTGAGTGGCAATAAAATCATTCGCTATACCGATCCACGGCGTTTTGGTTGCCTGCTCTGGCAAGCGCCAAATACAATGCATCCGCTGTTGCAGAAACTCGGCCCTGAACCCTTAACAGAATTTTTTTCCGGCACGTATTTATTCGCAAAAAGCCGCAATAAACATGTCGCGGTGAAAAGCTTTTTGATGGATCAAGCGGTGGTGGTTGGCGTGGGTAATATCTATGCGGCAGAAAGTTTATTTCACGCCGGTATTTCGCCACTTCGCGAAGCAGGCAGTATTTCCAAAGCGCGCTATGAAAAACTGGCGCAAGCGGCCAAAGAAATTCTGGCTTACGCCATTGAACGCGGCGGCACCACCCTGCGCGATTTCATCAACCCCGATTCCGAACCGGGTTATTTTGAGCAAGAGCTGGATGTGTATGGCCGCGAAGGCCAGCCCTGCAAGCAATGTGGGCGGGCGCTGCGCGATTCACGCTTGAACAACCGCGCCGGCGCATGGTGTGGGTTTTGCCAGAAGTAAATCAAGGGCGGAGGAACCTTCGTCCCTATTGCAGTTTTCACTCTGTAATGCAAAATAG
>JAYTOD010000187.1:0-3776 GCA_043747995.1 Arenimonas sp. | reverse complement strand
GTTGAAGATCAAGATTGGGAACGCGCTTGGCTTGATCAATTCAAACCGATGCAATTTGGTTCGCGCACTTGGATTATTCCCTGGCATATGCAAGCGCCTGCCGAAGCTGAAAACGCGGTGATTATCCGCCTAGACCCCGGCTTAGCGTTTGGCTCAGGCACGCACCCCACCACCGATTTATGTCTGCAATGGCTCGACGGCTTAGATTTAATCGACAAAACAGTTTTGGACTTTGGCTGTGGTTCTGGCATTTTGGCTTTGGCGGCACTGAAACTTGGCGCCCAACACGCAATTGGCGTTGATAACGATCCGCAAGCATTGTTGGCCAGCGTTGATAATGCCGAACGCAACGGTGTTGGTGAATGCCTGCAGGTGTTTCTGCCTGCACAAGAACCGGTGC
The DNA here is from genome assembly GCA_043747995.1 of Arenimonas sp. Lineage (GTDB taxonomy): Bacteria > Pseudomonadota > Gammaproteobacteria > Xanthomonadales > Xanthomonadaceae > Arenimonas. The sequence goes on along the minus strand of JAYTOD010000187.1, from coordinate 3,376 downwards.
AGCAATACCCAATTGTGGTGGCGAATATTTTGGCTTCAGCCTTAATTCAACTCACCGATTTATTGGCCAGCCGCGTACAAGCTGGCGGCGTGCTTGCTTTGTCAGGCATTTTGCATAATCAGGCCGATGAAGTGTTAGTGAGCTATCAGCCTTATTTTGAACAGCTGCAAGTTACACAGCTTGAGGACTGGGTGCGGATTGATGGACGCCGGAAAAACTAATCCCAAGCACTCGTCGCAAAGTAGATTAGATCTGGCTAGCGTACTGTTGGCATGTATTTTATGCGGCATTTTTGCCTTACAAATTATTTTGATTGAACGAGATACCTTGGCAAAACAATCGTTATGGCGACCAGCGCTAAGTCAGCTTTGTGTGCTGGCCGGTTGCCAATTGTCCTCATGGCGGCAGCCCGAGTCGTTCATTATTGTTCAGCAATCGATCGAGGCAGATCCAATACTGTCTGGCGCACTGATCGCGCAAGTGAGCTTTAAAAATAATGCGCAATGGCCACAACCATGGCCACAAATTGAATTAGCACTCACAGATATAACTGGTCAAACAATTGCACTACGACGTTTTAACCCGAAAGAATACCTCAACAAAGATCAGGGGTCTGATATAAAACCAAATCAGTTGGTTTCTGTTGAAATAGCGCTGCATGAAAATGCCAGCAAGGCCGCAGGCTTCCATTTTAGATTCAATTAGCCATTCATACAAAAAAAAACAAATCACGTTAAACTACACAGCCATAAAAACAAAGTGCAGTGCGTGAACACGCTACAGTTAGTTCATTCAAATCCAACGCCATCGCAGAATCAGCCCGTATTGAAAGATTTGGTCAGTAATGTGGTGCGCCGTTACCTGCACGACATGGGCCACTCGCAAAGCAACAATCTGCACGAAGCATTATTGGCAGAAGTTGAGCCAGCATTGCTACAGGAAGTGCTTCAGCATTGTCGTGGCAATCAAAGCCGAGCCGCCGATATACTCGGCATCAATCGTGCCACGCTACGCAAGAAATTGTTGCAGTACCAAATCTCTACAGACTAACCAGCCCCATTGCTGCTCTGAGGGTTTATAATTGAGCCCTCGAATGGAGTGTATGTATGTCAGAAAGTCGCCAACCTGTCCGCCGCGCATTATTGTCAGTTTCTGATAAATCCGGCCTACTGGTCTTAGCCCAAGCCCTGCATGCACTAAATGTTGAACTCCTATCTACTGGCGGTACCGCCAATGCCTTGCGTGAGGCAGGCTTACCGGTTCGCGATGTTAGCGACGTCACCGGATTTCCAGAGATGATGGACGGTCGGGTCAAGACTTTGCACCCACTCGTGCATGGCGGTTTGCTTGGCCGCGCCGGCATAGATGATGCGGTGATGGCCGAACATGGCATAGCAGCCATTGATTTGCTGGTATTGAACCTCTATCCTTTCGAAAAAGTAGCTGCCAATCCAAACAGCAGCTTCGACGACATCATCGAAAATATCGACATCGGCGGGCCAGCGATGCTGCGCTCTGCGGCGAAAAATTTCGCACGGGTGGCAGTCGCCACCAGCCCATCGCAATATACAGAAATCGTTGCTGAATTGAATGCCAACTCTGGTAGCCTATCCGCGAAAACACGCTTTGCTCTTTCTGTAGCGGCATTCAACCGCGTGGCGCAATACGATGCATCAATAAGTAATCATTTATCTTCCTTGCAAGACGATGGCACGCAAATGCTTTTCCCTGCGCAACAAAACAGCAATTTTGTGAAAGTGATGGACTTGCGCTATGGCGAAAACCCGCACCAGCACGGCGCCTTTTACCGCGATTTGAACCCCGTGCCCGGCACCTTAGCCACATTTACACAATTACAAGGCAAAGAGTTGTCGTACAACAATCTGGCTGATGCCGATGCCGCATGGGAATGCGTTCGTCAATTCGACAAGCCGGCTTGCGTGATTGTTAAACATGCCAACCCATGCGGTGTAGCGGAAAGTGCAAATCTTGGTGAAGCCTACGAATATGCCTATGCCACTGACCCAACATCTGCTTTCGGCGGCATCATCGCATTCAACACAACGCTCGACACCGAAACTGCAAAAAACATTCTAGATCGCCAATTTGTGGAAGTGCTGATTGCACCGGATTTTGCTGAAGGCGCGCTTGAATACGCCAAGAAAAAAGCTAATGTGCGTGTGCTACGCATTCCTATGGGCGAGGGTAAAAATAATTTCGATATTAAGCGCGTTGGTTCTGGCTTATTGATGCAAACCTCGGATATTCGCGAAGTAACTGAACAAGAATTGAAAGTGGTGACTACCCTTGCACCAACGGCTGCGCAATTGGGCGATTTATTATTTGCCTGGCGCGTGGCCAAATTCGTTAAATCCAATGCAATTGTGTATGCCAAAGACCATCGCACCATTGGTGTGGGTGCTGGCCAAATGAGCCGCGTGGTATCGGCTAAAATCGCTGCGCTGAAAGCTAATGAAGCGGGATTGATTGTGCCCGGCTCGGTATTAGCCTCAGACGCATTTTTCCCGTTTCGCGATGGTGTAGATGCAGCTGCAGCAGCGGGTATTAAAGCGATGATTCAACCCGGCGGCTCAATGCGCGACAATGAAGTGATTGAAGCAGCCAACGAACACGGCATTGCCATGGTGTTCACCGGCGTGCGGCATTTCAGGCACTAAGCGCACATGAAACTTCTGGTAATCGGCTCTGGCGGACGTGAACATGCACTGGCGTGGCGCTTGGCGCAATCGCCACGCGTTAGTGAAATTATTGTTGCGCCCGGCAATGCTGGCACGGCTTTAGAAAAAAAATGTCGCAACGTTGCAGTAAGTGTCAGTGATATTGACGGCTTGCTGTGCTTAGCGAAAGCTGAGCATGTTGCATTCACTATAGTGGGTCCGGAAGTGCCTTTAGTGCTCGGTGTGGTGGATTTATTTCAACAGCATGGCTTGAAGATATTTGGGCCGAGCAAAGCCGCTGCGCAACTGGAAGGCAGTAAAGCCTTCGCTAAAGATTTCCTTGAGCGCCACAACATTCCTACCGCGCATTATGCCGTGTTCGAAAACGAACAAGAGGCACTCGATCATGTTGAACATATGGGCGCGCCGATTGTGATTAAAGCCGATGGTTTGGCCGCTGGCAAAGGTGTGATTGTGGCGATGACCTTGCAAGAAGCCAAAGATGCCATCACCGACATGCTGGGTAATAATCAATTTGGCGATGCCGGTGCGCGCGTAGTTATCGAAGAATTTTTAGTGGGCGAAGAAGCCAGTTTTATTTCGATGGTAGATGGTAAAACCGCGTTGCCAATGGCCACCAGCCAAGATCATAAACGCGTTGGCGATGCCGATACCGGCCCAAATACCGGCGGCATGGG
>JAYTOD010000186.1:0-11761 GCA_043747995.1 Arenimonas sp. | reverse complement strand
TCTCGCAGCAACTTTTTAGGCTGGTATTGGCGGTTACTGAAACGCATGGTGTGCTCATGCAATCACAGACGCTAGCATCAGCAGAGTTTTTTCCCTTAGCAACAATCCGAGTTGTAATGTCGCGGTCGGTAACTACGCCCGATAATTTGTGGCTTGTTAAATCTTCAACAACAGGAATCTGTCCGCAATCGTTGTCAATCATCATGCGGGCCACATCAGTGATGGACGATTTCGGCGTACAACACGCCGGAGTTTTGGTCATTACGCTAGCAACTGTCATGATATTTTCCTGAAGTAATTTGGATTGCGGAATGTAACCCATAAGCAAAGATAACAAGCATCTACAGGCAGTGTGGCTGTTTAAGCCTGCGTGTTCTGTGCGAAACAGCACATTGGCTAATTGTTATGAATTAGCTTACCTGCGTTAACAAACGTGATAATTCTTTTTTCACTACGGCATAGCATTCGCAAGTATGGCGCTCCAAGCCGGCACGATTCAATACCGAAATATGCCCGCGTCGGTAGCTAATAAACCCAGCGCTTTGCAGCTTTCCGGCTGCTTCGGTAATGCCTTCACGGCGCACACCCAACATGCTAGCGACTAATTCTTGAGTCATAATTAATTCATTGGTCGGTAAACGGTCAAGGGTTAATAGTAGCCATCGGCAAAGTTGCTGCTCAATGCTGTGATGCCGATTACATACCGCGGTCTGCGACATTTGTGTCATCAGTGCTTGCGTGTAGCGAAGCAATAAGCGTTGAAAAAAACCCGCACGCTCAAATTCTTGCTTCAATAATTGCCGTTTTAAGCGATAGGCGTGGCCGGCAGTTTGCACTACCGCTGAACTGGCTGTCGTGTTGCCGCCCATGAATAACGAAATGCCAAGCATGCCTTCATTACCAACACCGGCTGCTTCGGCCGATGCTCCAGATTCCATCACATAATGCAAAGACACAATGCATGTGGTTGGAAAATACGCATACTGCAATTGCCCGCCAGGCTCATACAGCATATCGCCTAGACGCATTGGCACTAGCTCTAGATGCGCTAATAAGCGCTCAAGCTCAGTAGCTGGAAGCGTGTCCAGCAAATGGTTTTGATTAGGCTGATGAATACTAGTCATTACTAGGCAGAAATACTTTTTACAGTATTTTTATCCGTGTATTCCACACCAATACCGCGATAGCCAATGAAGCGTGAACTTTGGTCAAACATCGGTTCGCCACTAACGCGAAATTGCCGTTTCAAACCTTGCTCGTTAGTGCGCGAAAAAAGGTAATCTAGAAACGGCAGTCGGTCATTAATTTTGGCTTGTAGTATTAATCGTTCAGATTCGTTCCAGCCTTTGTTATCAGATGTCAGTATGCTGTTGGCATCATCTAATGTTTCAACGCAAATGCCCAGCATTTCCAAAACTGGTCCTGAAACTTTAGTGAAATGCCCATCTTCGTCTTGCTCCCAATACCAATCCGAGGCTAATTCCGTTAAGCTGCGAAAGCGTGCCTCGCTCTCGCGTAGTTCAGCGGTACGCTCTTGCACAGTCTGTTCAAGTACTTTGTTGTAAGACTCCAATTTTTTATATAGCAAACGAACTTCTAGCATATTGTGTATGCGTGTTTTAACTTCAATTAAATCGAATGGCTTGCAGATAAAATCTTTGGCGCCAGCTTCAAGCGCACGCAATTTATGGCCTGGTTGGGCAGTTAGCACAATTACTGGCAAATAGCTGTCGGCTTCATTGGTTTTAAGTCCTGCCATCACTTGGAAGCCATCCATTTTTGGCATTTGTAGATCTAGCAGAATTAAATCGAATGGCGTTTTGCGATGCAGGGCACAAACATCTTCGGGCTGCATGCATGCACTAACATTGGTATAGCCAGCTTGGCTTAGCAGTTGTTCAAGTAACATCACATTGGCTTCTTGATCGTCAACAATCAAAATGCGTGCGTTGTGAATTTCAGTATTCGTGATCATCAGGTTTTCCAGTTTGCAATAGGTTGTTACGGGAGGATTCGTTGGTTTTTGCATGTGCTAACACAATGTCTAGCGTGTCTATTAATTCATTGACGCGAATAGGCTTGGTAAGGTAGCGGTAGAAACCTGCTTCGATGCCTTTCTCAATATCACGTGGCATGGCATTGGCACTCAAGGCAATCACCGGAATATGTGCGGTTTTAGGATCTGCCGATAATATCTGCATGGCTTCAATGCCACTGATGCCAGGCAGATTGATATCCATCAAAATAACGTCGGGCAGTAATATGCGCGCCATTTCTATGCCCTGCGTGCCATTGATGGCGCTCAACATGGAAATATCTGGGCGTCGTTCAAGCAGTTTTTCAACCAGCAATAGATTGGCCGGATTGTCTTCCACATATAGCAAGCTGGATTGTCCGGCATGCTGAAGTGTGCTGCTAATAAAGGCATGTTCAATATTTTGCGCTTCATAGGCAATTTCATTAGTCAGGTTAAATTCAATCCAAAACACGCTGCCCACACCCACCGTGCTTTGCGCGCCAATTTCACCGCCCATCAATTCCACCAAGCGCTTGCTAACCACCAAGCCAATACCGGTGCCTTCTTTAAGGCCGGTTTCTTGGCCAAGCCGGTTGAAAGGCTGGAATAATTGACTGAGTTTATCTGCTGATAAGCCTTCGCCGGTGTCTTGTACGCTGATACGTATGCGGTTGTTGGATAGTACGTTGGTTGTTATTTCAACGCTGCCGTCGGTGCGATTGTATTTAATTGCATTAGTCAACAAATTAATCATTACTTGCTTAATGCGTGTGCGGTCGGCATTCACAAAAACATTTTTATCGGGCTTAGAAAATACGATGCTAATGTTACTTTTACTTGCTAGAGGCTCAATCATCGCTTCACAAACATGTAGCACTTCGCTTAACGATATCGGTTCAGGTGAAATAGACAACTTGCCCGATTCAATCAATGCCAAGTCCAGCACTTCATTGATCAGCTCCAGCAAATACCAACCGGCCTGCAGAATTTGCTTGATACTGGATTTTTGGAACGCCGTGGGAGCCGGGGTGCTGGTATCCATTAACTGCGCAAAGCCCAAAATAGCATTCAGCGGCGAGCGCAGTTCATGGCTCATGCTGGATAGAAAATCGGATTTAGCAAGATTGGCTTTCTCGGCCACTTGCCGAGCGTTTTTCAGCTCGATGTTGTTTTCCTGCAACGCATTATCCAGCAAAATACGTTCACTAATATCGCGCGCGGCGGCAAACACGCCTTGCAAGTTTCGGTCGCGGTCGTAGAAGGTGGTAGCGTTATACGAAACCACGGTTTCTTTACCATTGCAGGCAAAAGCGGTCAGCTCGTAATTGGTCACCTTGTTTTTACTGAGCACCATCTTGATGCCGGCTTCAGCGCGCGCTGGGTCGGTGAAGTAATTCTTGAATGGTGCACCGATCAGCTCATCGCGGGTGCAGCCAGTTAGCCGTTCCATTTGCTTATTCACGTCGGTAATAATGCCAAATGGATCAGTGGTCATTAGCGCATCAATATTGGCTTCAATCAGCGAGCGCGTGTAGAACTGCTGATCACGCAAGCGTTGATCGAGTTTTTTCTGTTCGGCTTCCACCTGCTTGCGGGCGGTATTATCGGTGCCAATCAGCAAATAGCCAATGATGTTTTCATGCACATCGCGCAGTGCCGTTACTGACACCAAGGCCGGAAAGCGCGTTCCATCTTTGCGGATATAAGTGAGCTCGTAAATGTCTTCAATGCCGCGCGAAGCTTTGAATACTAGCGCCTCAAAACCTGGCTGTATATGTGTGCCAAGCTCTTGGCTTAAAGCGTCGGCGCGAGCAATCACTTCATCTGGGTCAGAAATATCGGCAGGGGTTAAGGTGTTCATCACATCAACTGCTGCATAGCCAAGCATACGCTCAGCGCCTACATTGAAAATCTGAATCACGCCTTTGGCGTCGGTGGCAATGCTAGAAAAATTGGCGCTGTTGAAAATGGCACGTTGCAATGCACCGGCTTTTAGCAGTGATTCTTCAACTTCTTTGCGAACACTCACGTCACGTAAAATGCCGGTAAAATAATGCTCGCCACCCAATTGCATTTCGCTAACGGCAATTTCCATCGGAAACACACTGCCATCTTTACGGCGGCCTTGCACCTCGCGGCCTAAGCCGCTGGCGCGCGCTTCGTCACTGGCTTTGTAATAGTCGAGTGAGCCATTGCGTTGGTCTTGATTCAATTCGGGAATGAGCAAGCTTAAGTTTTGCCCTAATATTTCGTCGGTTGTGTAGCCAAACATGTATGCTGCCGCGGGGTTCACTTTTTCAATAATACTGTCGTTGGCACGCAGGCTAACGATGCCATCGGCAACGGTGTTAAGCACTGTTTGCACCAGCGTAGAACTGTCGTGCAAAGCCTGCTGTATGGCATAATCCTCGGTCACATCACGAAACACCAGCACCGCGCCAATAACCTGCTCATCACGGTCACGAATTGGCGCACAGATATCGGCAATATCGTGCTCGCTGCCATCGCGTGCAATCAATACGGTGTGATTCGCCAAGCCTTGCACGGTGCCATGCGCCAAGGTTTCCAACACGGGAAGGCTTGCAACTTGGCGTGATAGTTTGTTGATGATAGTAAAAACTTCAGCAATCGGCCGGCCAAGCGCTTCGGCTTGCTGCCAGCCGGTCAATTGCTCGGCCACTGGGTTTAATAGTGTAATGCAAGCAAAAGCATCGGTAGCTATTACCGCATCACCAATCGAGCTTAGCGTGACATTGAGTTTTTCTTCGTTGACTAAAAGCGTAAGATTCGCTTGCTGAAGTTTTTCTGTGGTTTGTTCTTGCAAATCCAACAAGTGCTTGGTTTCTATGTACACTACGTTTTTGATGCGTTGCTGGGCACGTTGATAATTCAAATAAATAAAAGCAATGGCAAATAGCATCAATAACGTGGCGGCGCCAATAATAATATTAAACAAATAACGCATTTTTGTTTTAAGTGAATCTTCGCGGCGCGTTAATCCGTTTTGTTCTATGCTTATTAGCATGCTCATTTCAGTGCGAATCGAGTCCATCAAGCGTTTGCCTTCACCGGCGCTAACTACTGCTATTGCAGCATTGATATCCTGATTGCGCCGCAATTCGACTGATTTCGCTAGGTGCGCTAATTTAGCGCCAATCAAGGGGCTTAGGGCGTCTAAGTGCGTTCGCGCTGATGTTGTAATAGTCAGTTTTTGCAATGCGTTCATGTGCTCAGGAATACTGCCGAGTGCAGCCACATAGGGTTCAAGAAAGCGTTCATTGCCGGTGATTAAAAAGCCGCGCTGGCCGGTTTCAGCGTCTTTCAATGCCGACAACAACCCGTTGGCTTCGCTTAGTACTACGTTAGTGCTTGTTTGGGCAACAACTGCTTGCTCAATCTGCCGATAAGACCAAAGCGACACGGTAACGGCTGCAACCACCAGCAGTATGGCTAGAATAAATGAAACCAGAACGGTATGGCTTGCTTTCATGGTGGCGAAGATCTCTGGTTAAAATATGGACCGTTAGCGAATGAAACGCTAACCCTATTGAGCTTGTTGTTTGTCCAAAGTACCACTATCCTGCTGAAATTAACGGTTTATCTTAGAATGCATTTATTTCAAATGCTTACACAACATTTCATAGTAATTTTTCGAATGAAAATGGTCTGTTCGGTACACCACATAGCGGCTCAATAGGCGTCATATGTGCTGCATCGCACCGACTGCACTTTGTGCGAGTATCAAGCTAGCTTAACTACTATAAATGGCCTAATGCATGAAAACTAAATCAACACTTAGCAACGTTAAAACACTGCGTAAAAATGCGCGCCAACACATCGAGCAAGGCGCAATTACAGAAAGCTATGCAGCAGATCGTGTTAAAGTCATTCGGCTGCTGAACGATGCCCTTGCCACAGAAATTATCTGCGTATTGCGTTATCGCCGCCATCATTTTATGGCGCGCGGCTTGGTGTCAAAAAGCATTGCTGATGAATTCTTAGTGCATTCCAATGAAGAGCAGGGCCACGCCGATCAATTAGCTGCACGCATTGTACAATTGGGCGGCGAGCCAGACTTTGCTCCTGATGGATTGAGCGGCCGAAGCCATGCCGAATATGTGCCAGGGAAAAACTTGATTGAAATGATTAAAGAAGATTTAGTGGCAGAACGTATTGCCATTGATAGCTATCGCGAACTCATTCAATACGTAGGTGAAAAAGATTCTACCACTAAGAAAATGTTGGAAGGCATTTTGGCTGTGGAAGAACAACACGCCGATGAACTCGCCGATTTACTGGAAGGCTTACCTTCGCGAACTAAAGCTTGATTGCAGGAACTTTGTAATAGCCAGCAATGGGTGCATCGATTTAATAAACGATGCCCCTATTGCTAGGCCAGCAATCTGGCCTAGTAGTTTTTTCAATAATTCTGGGCGTTGAATAAAGAAGCGCATGGTATTGCTACGCGGAACCCATTGTGTGCGTTCAGTTGGCACCGGGCCAAGCTTTAACACAAGCACTTGGCGCTGCGTGGCTAGTTGTTCGCGCAGCAAAAGCCGCTGTTGCTGCAACGACTTTTCAGCAGGAACAATAAGCTTGTTTTCGGTACTATTCATAGCCGGCTCTTAATTAAGGCTAAATCGGTGGCCAGTTCTTCACGCGTGGCGGCAAAGCTTTGGCTGTTTAGCCTCGACAAAGCACGAATGCGCTGCCATGCGAAACCGACTCCAATGCCATACAGCACGATAACTACGCTAAGTGCTAGGATTCGATACGACGTATCCCAAGTTAGAACCAAGACCAGTAACCCAATAAAAAGCATGACGCACAGTGTGCAGGCAAAACCGATCAGGCCGAATAGAATCATTTTCATTAGCCGGTTTTTTTCCTCCAGCCATTCAATGCGTGCTAATTTGCCATAAAGACTTGCCTGCGTGCAAAGTGCACCGCCTGCTGAGCGCACAATGCGAAGCGTGCTCAGCAGGTCGATGCCGTCGGATTCCTTTCCTTGCCGCATGGCTGCTTCGTTTGAATTATCCATAACGGCTTCCTTTAAAGTTTTGCAGTAGTAATTTTTAGTTAGCTTGGGATTAACGACGTGCCAGTGCAAACCCAATGATTAAGCCCGCCGCAGCGCCGGCACCAATGGCTTTCCAAGGTTGCTCATGCACATATTCGTTGGTATATGCAGCAGATTTGCGTGCTCGCTTACTAATCATGCCACCCATTTCTGTGGCCGATTCTTTGGCTTCAGATAAACGTGCACTTAGTTTCGCTTTGGCTTTGTTTAAATCTTCGCCAGTAAGCGTGGTAGCTTCCTTCACTAAGTCTTCAATGTCAGCAATAAAATTGTGTAATTCAGAAGATGCATTATTCATAACTGTTTCCGCCTTATTGCTTAGTGTTGATGTATCTTTTCCAGCGCCATTTAATTGTGAATCTGAGTAATTTGAAATATTGTTCATGGGTAACTCCTTGAGGATTATTAATACAGCTCGCCGCCATGATAGGGAACGGAGCAGGGGGAGACTGACGTCGATTTATCGATGGCGGCCGAGACTGTATATTCATCGTAATAAACACTGTGCTTAAGGTCTGTGCGTCAACGCACGAAAGCATGCGCCGCTATAAAATGCTTGCTTAAGTGCATTAACGCACTGAGTAGAAACTAGGCAGATGTAATGATTTACACTGCGCAGTCTTATGTCTAGAAGAAAATTAGTATGCCTACACAATCGATGAATTTTGCCATCTGGTCGGTAGTAATCGGTGCCTTGCTAATCATCATGGCATTGTCGAACACGTTGCTAAAACGTTTACCATTAAGCACAGCGATGCTATATCTGAGCGCTGGCGTAGTGCTTGGGCCACTTGGATGGAAATTGTTAGCACCCAACCCTTTCCTGTTTTCAGAAAGCCTAGAAAGAATGACCGAAGTGGCATTGCTGATATCGCTGTTTGCGGCTGGCCTAAAACTCGGTTTGCCGCTTTCCAATAAACATTGGCGCATACCCATTAGTCTTGCATTTGTAGCAATGACGGTGTCAGTGCTATTGAGTGCATTACTTGGCATGTATGGTTTGGGATTGTCGCTTGGTGCAGCAATACTTTTGGGTGCAATTATTGCTCCAACAGACCCTGTGCTTGCCTCTGAGGTGCAGGTTGAAAATGCCAACGACCGCGACCGATTGCGCTTTAGCTTAACCGGCGAAGGCGCCCTGAATGACGGCGCGGCATTTCCATTTGTAATGCTTGGGCTTGGCTTGCTTGGCCTACACGACTTGGGTGTAGGCATGTGGCGATGGGTGCTTATTGATGTGATGTGGGCCATTAGCGCGGGCTTATTGATTGGTGCAGTATTGGGCAAGTTAATCGGCAAATTGGTGGTCTATTTACGCAGCCGTCTTAAGGAATCCATTGGCTTAGATGAGTTTCTGGCCTTGGGTTTGATTGGGCTGTCCTATGGCATAGCGACCTTGCTGCATGCCAGTGGTTTCTTGGCAGTATTTGCTGCTGGCCTTGCCTTGCAGCGTGTCAAAGAACAGAAATTAACGGTAGGAGAAATAGCTGAAGTGGCAGTAGTTTTAGATAATGCCGAGGCACTGGAAGCCGTGGCTACCGATCCAGAACACGCCAGTGCTTATATGATGCAAGCGGTGCGCGGCTTTAATGAACAATTAGAACGCATTGGCGAAGTTGCTGTGGTTCTGGTTGTGGGTGCAATGCTTGCTTTCACAAATCTTACACCCAGCATCATTGTATTTATCGTGCTGTTTTTTATTATGGTTCGCCCAATATCGGTTTGGACTGGTTTACTTGGCGCGCCTGTTTCGCTGGATCAGCGGGTGTTGATGTCTTGGTTTGGCATTCGCGGTATTGGTTCAATCTACTATTTAATGTATGCCATAAACCATGGTCTGCCATTTTCTTTAGCTGAGCCAATCGTTGCCGTTACACTAGCTACAGTGACTGTATCTATCGTACTGCATGGTATTTCTATGACGCCATTGATGACTATTTATGCGCGGAGAAAGACCAAGCGTTTACTTAAATTAGGTGCACAGTAAGCTTGATAGCTATGGCTAAAAATGAATAATCAGATGAAGCTAAATATTTATTGTTCTCGAATAAAATTCAGCAGGTCATCAGTTAAGCGATGTTTATGTGTTGCAAATAAGCCGTGCGGTGCACCGTCGTATTCAATTAGTGTTGATTGTGTAATGCCTTTTACTGCTTCACGCGCTGAAGCCTCAATCGGTACTGTCTTATCTTCGGTGCCGTGAATAATTAATGTGGGTACAGTGAAATGCGCTAGGTCAGCGCGAAAGTCGGTGCTTGAAAATGATTTTAGGCATTCAAGCGTAGCTTTAAGGCTAGACTGCATGGCAACAACACGCATGTTTTCTAGTAGTTCATTACTAATCAAATGACCAAGTGTTCCAATACCAAAAAATTTATGAAAGAATTCGGTAAAAAAACTTGCACGATCTTCATTAAGAGCGAGCGCTGTTTTATCGAATGCATCTTGCTCGGTGCCAAGTGGATTGTCATCGGTTTTTAACCTAAACGGCAAAATAGATGAAACGAGTGCGGCTTTTGCTACCCACTCACCCTTATGCCGTGACATATAACGTGCCACTTCGCCGCCACCCATTGAGAAACCAACAAGTATTGCATCGCGTGCACCGGTTTGTTCTATAACGCTTGCTAAGTCGTCGCTTAGCGTATCGTAGTCGTAGCCATTCCAGGGCTGTGATGAGCGCCCAAAGCCACGCCGATCATAAGCGATAGTACGATAACCAGCATCGGCAATCGCCATTGCCTGATCGTCCCAGCTATCTGCCGATAACGGCCAGCCATGCATCAAAATCACCGGTTGACCACTACCCCAATCTTTAACATAAAGTTTTGTTTTGTCTTCTGTAATAATGTAATTCATACATATATTCCTTAGCAATGCTGAATTTATAAATACTAGTTGACTGCGAAATTATTTCTTATTGCCGGCAATGAGTAAAAGCGCGCCTGCAATAAGTACGCCGGCACCCAACCAGGTTGGAATATTTATTGTTTTATTTTCTGTGACAGACAGGGCAACGGACCCTAACTTTATCTGCTCAGTTTTTTTAGGATAGCTGAAACTTCCAAACGCCAGAAATACGATGCCAACAATGACAAACATAATTCCAGCTATTTTAATGGGTTGCATGGTGAATACTCCTTAGTGAATGAGTTGGTTGGTGAGTAACGGAAATGGATTGATGGCTGTACCCTGCCACCATTTTTTTTCTGGGCCAAGAACGAAGATGGCGAAATGCAAATGTGGCGCTTCTGGGCTGGCATTGCCGGTACTGCCGACAGTGCCGATAAGATCGCCGCGATGCACACTTTTGCCTTCAATTATGCCCGTGGCATAGCTGTCAAGGTGTGCGTAGTAATAGGCATGCAGTTTTGCTGTATCAAATTGGTAGAGAGTTAAGCCGCCTTGCTTGCTGTTGAATAACTTAACAATGCTGCCATCGGCAACGGCAAATACCGGTGTGCCTTTGGGTGCCATAATATCTATAGCATCGTGCACTCGGCCTGCACCGCGCGCATCTTTAAATGTGTCGGTTAATTGGCTTGAAATAACACCAGAAACCGGAATGAGTAGCGTAGATTCTGGCATATTAATAGCGCTTGTTAAGTGAGCTGCAGTGGCTGGCAACGCACTTGGAAGTACCGGAGGAGTCAGAGTGGTCGGTGCAATTTTGTCGGCATGGTCAGCGGGTGCCATCACAATAACTGGCGCCATGACTTTAATAGTTGAGTCCGCTGAGCTTTTGATTGGAAGCCAAGGAACTGACCAGCCCAGCGTATTGGGCATATGCCATTGCATGAGCACAACAAATAACAGACATGTAGCACCAAACAACGCGCCAGTTACAAACAGCTTAATGCGTAGCATGGCATTCACACCACTATCGCGGGGTTTGTCATCTAACGTTTGCGTATCAGGCGTATTCATTCTTGTAGCAATGCGGTCATGCCCGGCGACACAGCGACCGCCAGCGAATCCGCATTCCAGTTGCTTAAACGAATGCAACCATGCGACTCAGTTTTGCCAATTTTTGACGGCTCAGGCGTGCCATGAATTCCGTAGTGTGGTTTAGACAGATCAATCCATACCACGCCCACAGGGTTGTTTGGGCCAGGCGCAATTTTCGCTTTCGCGCTGCCGGCTTTGGCATCCCAGAATAATTTTGGATTGTAATTAAACGTAGGATTTCGCGCAATGCCCTGAATCTTCCAAGAGCCAACCGGCAGTGGGTCGTGGCTGCTACCGGTTGAGGCCGGATAACGCGCAAGGGTTTTTCCATCAGCATCAAGCAAAGATACTGAAGCATCAGAGCGATCAACCACTACGCTCGCCGCTGCTGGTATCGGCTCTGGCGATAATACATTCGGCACGATGATACTTTCACCAGTGCGGCTGAAATTTGCTTGCGCATTTAATCTTTGCAGTAAGGCGGGGCTGCTATGAAATTTTTCGCCAAGCGCTTCCAATACTGAGCTATAAGCCAATGCTTGGAGTTTAGATTTAGCAGACATGCTAGCCGGTATGCTAACGAAAGGTCCGGCAACGTCGGCGGCGGTAACTGTGTAGTTCGATAGCACAGGTAGATTGTCGTTATTAAGCAATGCCCATGTTGCCGAATCGACGATACCACTGGCCGCTATTTTTTTTGATGACTGATAGGCGAT
>JAYTOD010000185.1:0-4132 GCA_043747995.1 Arenimonas sp. | reverse complement strand
TGTACCAAATGCGTTGGCGAACGCCGAAAGCATAAAGCCCTCTTCATTAGTTGTAGCTGGATGCGCCAACACGCCGAATGCGTTAGGCGCTGTGGATGTGATTGCTTCAGCTGCTTTAGCGAGCGCCACATCCCAACTTGCTTCTCGCCATTTGCCATTTTCTTTAAGCAATGGCTGTGTTGCACGTTCATCAGAAGCCAAGCCTTCGTGTGTGTAACGATCACGATCTGAGAGCCAGCATTCATTGACCGCTTCGTTATCGCGAGGCACCGCGCGCATCACTTCGTTGCGTCGCGCATGCAAATAAATATTTGAACCCAATGCATCGTGGTAGCCAATCGACTCACGTGCTACCAATTCCCAAGCGCGGGCTTTGTAGCGGAATACTTTGTTGGTTAGCGCACCTACTGGGCAAACATCGATGACATTGCCAGAGATTTCGCTCATCAAAGGCTTGCCATCGTACGTTCCGATTTGTAGGTTTTCACCGCGATAAATTCCGCCTAACTCATACGTGCCAGCCACATCGGCGGAAAACCGAACGCATCGTGTGCATTGAATGCAACGCGTCATGTCGGTAGCAACTAGTGGCCCCATGTCTTCATCGGGCACTACGCGTTTGCGATCAACATAACGGCTAACTGAACGGCCGTAGCCCATCGCTACATCTTGCAATTCGCACTCGCCACCTTGATCGCAGATTGGGCAATCAAGCGGATGGTTAATCAGCAAAAATTCCATCACATTGCGTTGCGAATCCAAGGCACGTTTGCTTTGGGTATACACTTTCATGCCTTCCATCACTGGCGTAGCGCAAGCAGGCACCGGTTTCGGGGTTTTCTCAACATCCACCAAACACATGCGGCAGTTGGCAGCAATGGGCAGTTTTTCGTGATAGCAAAAACGCGGCACCGGAATGCCGGCTTTATCGGAGGCTTGAATAATCATCGAGCCTTTGGCAACTTGCACACTTTCGCCATTGATTTCGAGCGTGACTAAATCAGCGGCGACTTGTGGTTTTTCAGCGGTGGTACTCATGCCGCTTGCTCCAATGGTTCGTCCACCAAGAATTTTTTGTTCAAAATTGCATACTCGAATTCATGCCAATAATGCCTTAGAAAACCTTGCACTGGCCATGCGGCTGCTTCACCGAACGCGCAGATGGTGTGCCCTTCAATTTGACCAGCAGCTGATTTCAGCATCTGCAAATCATCCATGGTCGCTTCGAAAGCAACAATGCGGCCGAGCACGCGATACATCCAACCGGTGCCTTCACGGCATGGTGTGCATTGGCCACAACTTTCTTTGTAGTAGAAGCGCGAAATACGATGGCAAGCACGCACCATACAGGTGGTGTCGTCCATCACAATAACCGCGCCCGAGCCCAAGCCCGAACCGGCTTTTTGGATGGAATCATAATCCATAGTGCAGGCCAGCATATTTTCGGCAGGCAGCACGGGCATTGACGATCCACCCGGAATGACTGCTTTCAATTTGCGACCACCGCGCACACCGCCGGCAAGCGCTAATAAATCAGCGAATGAGGTGCCTAAACGCACTTCAAAATTACCCGGGTTATTAACATGCCCGGACACCGAGAAAACTTTCGGGCCGCCGTTATTCGGCTTGCCTAAACTCAAGAACCATTCAGCGCCGTTACGGATAATCGCCGGCACCGAGGCATATGTTTCAGTGTTGTTGATGGTTGTTGGCTTACCATATAAACCAAAATTTGCCGGAAACGGTGGTTTGAAACGTGGCTGACCTTTTTTGCCTTCCAGAGATTCCATCATTGCGGTTTCTTCGCCGCAGATGTATGCGCCCGCACCAAGTGCGGTATGAATATCAACATCAATACCTGAGCCTAAAATATTTTTGCCCAAGAAACCATTGGCGTAGGCTTCTTTCAAGGCCTCTTCGAAATGCTCAAACGGCTCATGATGAAATTCACCGCGCAGATAGTTGTAGGCCACGCTTGAACCGGTTGAGTAGCAGGCAATTGCCATGCCTTCAATCACCGAGTGCGGGTTGAAGCGCAAAATATCGCGGTCTTTGCAAGTGCCCGGCTCGGATTCATCCGAGTTACACAGAATATATTTCTGGCCAGGCGCAGAGCGCGGCATAAAGCTCCATTTCAAACCGGTTGGAAAGCCAGCGCCTCCGCGGCCGCGCAATCCAGACTGCTTAACGGTATCAATAATTTGTTCTTGCGGTATCTTTTCAGCAAGAATTTTCTTCCATGCCTGATAGCCACCTTGTTGCAAATAGCTGTCTAAAGCCCACGGTTTATCGTAGTGCCCGGTGGTGTAAACCACTTGATGTTCTTGGGGTGCTGACTGTGTCATAGCGTTTCCTTACTTCAGTCCGTCAAACAGTTCATCGAGTGTATTCGGTGTAACGCGCTCATGATAGTGGCCATCGATAACCACCGCCACAGCACCCGCGCAAGCAGCGACGCACTCTTCTTCAATCTTCAAGGTAATGCGCCCGTCTTTGCTGGTTTCACCGTGTTTGCAGCCAAGTTTTTTCTCGGCATGACGCACCAAATCTTCTGCACCATTTAACCAACAGCTTATGTTGGTACAAATGGCCACTTTGTGTTTACCAACTGGCGCTAAATCGAACATCGAATAGAAACTGGCTACTTCATACGCCCAAATTGCGGGTATATCCAAATATTTAGCTACAGCCGCCATTAGTTCATCGGTTAGCCAGCCACCGTTTTGTTCTTGTGCCACCATCAAGCTTTGAATTACCGCCGAGCGTTTGCGATCAGCGGGAAATTTTGCCACCCAATGATCAATATGCGCACGCGTTTCAGCAGTCAGCGCAATCATCGGATCAACATGCTGGCAAGCAGCGAAGTGTCCAGTTGCTTTCATCGATCCACCTCACCAAATACAATATCGTAAGTACCAATCATGGCCACCACGTCGCCGAGCATATGCCCGCGCACAATGGCATCCATTGAAGACAAATGCGCAAAACCGGGCGCACGTGCTTTCAAACGGAATGGCTTATTGGCACCATCAGAAATTAAATACACACCAAACTCACCTTTCGGCGCTTCAACCGCCGAATAGATTTCACCGGCCGGCACACAATAGCCTTCAGTGAATAATTTGAAATGGTGAATCATCGCCTCCATGTCTTCTTTCATTTCAGTGCGCGACGGTGGCGCTACTTTGAAATTCTTAACCATCACCGGGCCCGGATTATTTCGTAGCCATTGAATGCATTGCTGGATAATTCGATTGGACTGACGCATTTCTTCCACACGCACCAAATACCTATCGTAGCAATCGCCCTGCACACCAACCGGAATATCGAAATCAACATCGGCATAGGCTGCGTATGGCTGCTTCTTACGTAAATCCCAGGCAATGCCAGAACCGCGCAACATTGGGCCACTCATGCCCCATGCCAAAGCCATATCCGGTGGCACCACACCAATACCCACAGTGCGTTGCTTCCAAATACGGTTATCGGTTAATAGGGTTTCGTATTCATCGACTTTATTCGGGAAATCGCTGGTGAATGCTTCCAGAAAATCCAACATCGAGCCTTCACGCCAGGCATTACTTTTTTTTAAAGCAGCGCCTTTGCGCCACGGCGATTCGCGGTATTGCGGCATGGTGTCAGGTAAATCGCGATACACGCCACCCGGGCGGTAATACGTGGCATGCATGCGCGCGCCAGACACCGCTTCGTAGCAATCCATCAATTCTTCGCGTTCGCGGAAGGCGTATAAAAAAACCGCCATCGCGCCTAAATCTAACCCGTTCGAACCAATCCACATCAAGTGATTCAAGATGCGGGTGATTTCATCAAACATAGTGCGAATATATTGCGCACGAATCGGCGCTTCAACTCCAAGCAGCTGTTCAATGCCGCGTACATAGGCATGTTCGTTGCACATCATCGACACATAATCTAAGCGATCCATATAACCAATGGATTGATTAAACGGCTTGGATTCGGCCAATTTTTCGGTACCTCGATGCAATAAACCAATATGCGGATCGGCGCGTTGCACCACCTCGCCATCCATTTCTAAAATTAATCGCAACACACCATGGGCCGCTGGATGCTGCGGGCCGAAGTTCAGTGTGTAGTTGCGGATTTCTTGGCC
>JAYTOD010000184.1:0-5633 GCA_043747995.1 Arenimonas sp. | reverse complement strand
TTCCAAAGCGCCGCATATGCGGCGTTTTGTTTGAGCAAATCCTCGTGCGTGCCCGATTCAACAATGCGGCCTTTATCTAGAACATGAATACAATCAGCGTGTCGCACTGTTGATAACCGGTGCGCAACGATTAGGCAGGAACGGCTATGGTTGAGTTTGTTCAAAGAGCGCTGGATAGCGGCTTCAGTTTCGTTATCAACTGCCGAGGTCGCTTCATCGAGAATCAATAGCGATGGATTTTTATACAAAGCCCGCGCCAAGGCAATGCGTTGTCGTTGCCCACCAGACAACAAAGAGCCGCGTTCGCCCACCGGGCTGTTGTAACCGAGCGGCAGCTGACTGATGAACGCATGCGCTTCGGCTGATTGTGCGGCTTGTTCAACTGCTTGCATATTCGGCGTTTGGCCGTAGGCGATGTTTTCGGCCACGGTGCCATCGGTCAAAAATGGCTCCTGCGCCACATAGCCAATTTGCGCGCGCAGGCTCTGTTTCGATAACGTATGAATATCCTGTTGGTCAAAAAATATGCGTCCGGTTTGTGGTTCAATGAAACCGAGCGCCAGTTTAATTAAGGTGCTTTTACCGCTGCCAGTGCCGCCCACCAAAGCAATGGTTTGCCCGGCCGGAATCGTTAAATTCAGATTCTCTAAAATGGCTTTATCGCTATACGCAAAGCTGATATTTTCAAAACGTAACGCCCCTTTAGCAGGCATGGCAATAGATTCCGAGCCAGAAGCGACCGGCGCAATTTGCAGTAAATCCAAGGCGCGGTTTGCCGAGGCCATGGCGCGTTGATACAAATCAGTCATGTCTGCTAGGCGCGTCATTGGCCATAGCAGGCGCTGGGTTAAATATACCAAGGCCGAATAACTGCCCACGCCTAGTTGTTTGTTGAGCACTAAATAGCCACCATACAACAGTGTCATCACAAAGCCAGCCAAAATCGCCATGCGAATCACCGGTGTAATGGCTGCTGAAAAACGGATTGCGTCACGGTTGCGTTGCCGATATTCATCGCTGGCATGGCGCAGGTGTTCGGTTTCAAACGCTTCAGCGGTGTAGGCCTGAATGGTGCTCATGCCCTGTAGATTATTGTTCAAGCGATTGGATACGCCGGCCGCCGCTTCGCGCGCAAACGCGTAGCGTGGATATAAGCGTTTTTGAAACCAGAATGCGCCGAATAAAATCAGTGGAACCGGCAACAGCGCCAGCACCGCAGTACTGGCGGTTAAGCTGAAGAAAATCGCGCCAACAAGAATTGACGATACGAATACTTGGATTAAATCGTTAGCGCCGGTGTTGAGAAAGCGTTCAATCTGATTGATGTCTTCATTCATTACTGCCATTAAGCGCCCGGAGCGTTCTTGATGGACAAAATCCGGTGGTAGTTTTTGAATATGCTGATAGGTAGCTAAGCGTAAATCGTGTTGCAGGTTTTGCGCCAGATTACGCCATTTCAAAGAATGCAAATATTCAAACAGGGATTCGCAAGCCCAAATCAGCACGGTTAGCCCAACCAATAACCACAGTTGCTGCATCGGGTCTTTCAAACCGAAACGCGCCACAAACGAATCTTGTTGATTCACCACCACATCCACCGCCACGCCAATAAGCAGCTCAGGCAGTACATCGAAAATTTTATTCAGGATCGAATACAGCGCGCCAAGCCGTATATCGTGTCGATACGGGCGGGCAAAGTGCAGTAAACGTTTCAGTGGATGATTAGCGGGCATGGGTTTTTGCTTAAGGTTTGGGGTTACACTGGTTCTATGTTAATCGCTTTCAATAAGCCATACGGCGTGCTCACCCAATTTACCGACCAAAGCATGCCGCCGCGGCCAACTTTGGCTAGCTTTGAATTGCCAGATGATGTGTATGCAGCCGGGCGCTTGGATTTGGATTCGGAAGGCTTGTTGTTGCTTTCCGATGACGGCGCACGCATCGCGCAAATTTCCTCACCAAAATTCAAATGGCCAAAAACCTATTTGGTGCAGGTTGAGGGCGAAGCAGGTGCGGAGCATATTGCCCAACTCCGGCAAGGCGTGAGTTTAAATGATGGGATGAGTTTGCCGGCACATATTCGCCTACTTGAAAAATCGCCAGATTGGCTATGGGCGCGTGAACCGCCAATACGTTTTCGCAAATCGGTGCCAGAATCTTGGCTGGAAATCACCATCAAAGAAGGCCGTAATCGGCAAGTTCGGCGTATGTGTGCAGCTGTTGGCTTGCCGTGCTTGCGTTTAGTGCGCATTTCTATTGGCCCGCATCGCCTAGATGGCTTAGCGCCCGGGCAATGGCGTGAGGAAGGCGCGTAAAAAAGAGTTTAATGCACCGCCCGATGCACAGCAGGTGAATCGCTCAGTGTATGGCTCGCCTTAATTGGTTCGCCAGCATAAACCATCAAGCTAAGGCCTAACAAAATAGCAGATAGAAGTGCAAGATCGGTTTTTAAATACTTCATGACAGGCTCTCCTTACTACCTACCTTAATGCGCAGTGTCGATAGAATTTCAAGAATAATTCTTGAATTGAGCAAGAATTTTTCTTGGTTTAGAGGATTATTTGCTGCGCGGCTTGGTTTTATGTGTGGCTGGCGCGCTCCACGGGTCTTCCGGCCACGGGTGGCGCGGGTAACGAATTTTCATTTCTTTGCGCACCTCGGCATACGTGCTGTTCCAAAAATTGCGTAAATCTTGGGTGATTTGTAGTGGCTTTCCGGCTGGGGATAACAAATGCAGCGTAATGATAATTTTGCCATTAGCCACGCTCGGCGATTGCGCGAGCCCAAATAATTCTTGCAGCTTCACGGCTAAAACTGGATTGCTTCCGCTGGAATATAAAATGCCGCGCTCAAGTCCAGACGGCACCTGAATATGGCTGGGCGCAAGTTTATCGATGAGTTGACGCTGCGGCCAATCGAGCAATGAAAATAACGCATCACTTAAATCATTCGCACTTAAAGCATCCAAGCGCGTTTTGCCGTGCAGGCATGGTTTAAGCCAAGCATCGATATTTGCCAATAACGCTTCATCCGAGCACTCAGGTAAGCCCAGCTCCGGCATCCATTCATGCAAGCACAGCACCCGATGCCGGAATTGCGTTGCTGAATCACTCCATGGCAAAATCGCCAAGCCTTTTTGTTTTACAAGGCTGCATAACGCTTCAGCGGCTTGAATAGGATCAACTTTTCCGGCCGGTTTACTCGACAACACAATCTGCTCATAGCGTTGTTCGCGCCGTGCAATTAAGGCGTTTTGTTTATCATCCCAGCGCACTAAATCTTGTTCCACAAACCGTTCGGGAAAGTCAGATTGCAAGCGCTGTTGGTCAATCGGCGCGGCGCGCAGTATCAAGGCTTCTTTGGCTTCGAATTTTAATTCACTTACGCATAACCACGGCTCGCCATACAGCGGGCTATCAGCATGAATGCGAGCCATTTTGCCACTGGCTAATTGGTAACGCAGCGGATCGTTGTCGTGTTGTCTGCCAATGCGATCGGGGAACGCATGCAGTAATACATCGCCTAATTGGTGCGCAGAAGCGCTCACGGGGGGTAACGATTTGCACTGCACGCGCTTGCGCCATTGCATGGCGGTAACCTCTATTTGTTTAAGTGCTGTAGTACTGGCACTAGCCACTTTTATTCTGGCCCGGTAGTAAGCCAATGCTTGCCAACGCGCTTGCCAATCATTGCCGCGGTAGCCAATGAGCGGATCGCGGGCTTCAATTAAGGCCGCCAAGTCGCAGGCCAGTGCTTTTTCAGACTCATCGTGGCTGGCCAGTAGCATGGCCGCTAAACGCGGATGCGTACCTAAACGCAGCATATTTTTACCGAGCACACTAATCCGAAATTGTGCATCTAGCGCGCCAAGCGAATGCAATAAATCGCGCGCCGCACTTAGTGGCCCGCTCGGCGGTGCATCCACAAACGCCAACGTGCTATTGCCCCACGCGGCCAATTCCAATGCTAAGGCACTTAGCTCGCTGTGCTGAATTTCCGCGCGGCGCATCGGTTCCAAGCGTTGCGAAGCGGGCCATAAGCGGTAACACCATCCGGCGCTAACTCGCCCCGCACGGCCAGCACGCTGATCGGCGGAGGCCTGTGAAATATTGACTAAATCTAAGCGCGAAAAGCCGGAGTTCGGGTCATAACGGGGTTCGCGCGCTAAGCCCGAATCAATCACCACCTGCACGCCCGGCAAGGTAACGCTCGATTCGGCTACGTTGCTGGCCAGCACTACATGCCGAACACCATCGGCAGCCGGCTGCAAGGCGAGGCTTTGTTGCTCAATTGGCAAATCGCCATGCAGGGGCAGAATTTCGAGCTTAGCTGTGGCGATAGGCTCGAGTAGATTTTGCAGTGCAGAAATTTCACGTCGGCCGGGCAAAAATACCAATAGATCGCCGCTGTGCTGATAAAGGGCTTGTTCAATGGCACGTTTGCATTGGTGACTGAGCGCTTCGTCTTTGCGGACCGGAAAATGTTGAATATCCACCGGAAAACTGCGTCCAGCACTCGATAGCCGCGGTGCATCCAGTTGCTTGGCTAAGCGCTCACCATCCAATGTCGCCGACATCACCAGCAGCCGCAAATCTGGCCGCAGTTGTTGTTGAATATCCAAAGCCAGCGCCAAACCCAAATCACCGGCTAAATGCCGCTCGTGAAATTCATCGAACAAAATAGCGGCCACATCCTCCAGCATCGGGTCGTCTTGTATTTTGCGAGTCAGCAAACCTTCGGTCAGCACTTCAATTTGAGTACTAGTAGAAATTTTTGATTCAAAACGAATTCGGTAACCCACCGTTTGACCCACGGCTTCGCCTAATTGTTGTGCCATAAAACTAGCCGCCGCGCGCGCCGCAACGCGTCGCGGTTCGAGCACTAAAATCTTTTTATCTGCATGCCACGGCGCGTTCAACAAAGCCAATGGCACTTGCGTAGTTTTACCAGCACCGGGCGGCGCCTCTAAAACCAAACGTGGATGATGTGTCAGGCTGGTTAAAATGTCGGGTAGCAGGGATTGAATGGGGAAATCGGGCATGCTCTATTGTAGGGGCAAATGATATTTGCCCAACTACCCCGGCGCTATGCGCCACCCCTTCGCATTCGAAGGGGAATAAAAATCGCAAACAATCACAGGGCGTACCTTGGCGCGCCGCCAGATTAAATCCCTCTGAGGTATGTCCTTTCCCCCTTTCTTGAAAGGGGGATTAAGGGGGATTTGGAAGGTACAATAGCCGCATGGAATTATTTGATATTGGCGCCAATCTCGGCCACGACAGTTTTGATCAGGATTTGTCCGATGTCTTGGCGCGTGCCCGCGATGCAGGCGTGGCACAGATTGTGGTTACCGGCGCATCGCGCGAGGGCTCGCCAAAAGCCTTGCAGCTTGCTCAGCAACAACCAGAGTTTTTGTATGCCACGGCCGGCGTGCATCCGCATTATGCATTGGAATATACCGAAGAATGTGATGTTGAAATGCGCGCGTTACATGCGCATGCTGAAGTACTTGCTGTGGGTGAATGCGGCTTAGATTATTTCCGCGATTTAGCGCCACGGCCTGCGCAACGAAAAGCTTTCGAGCGGCAATTGCAGCTCGCCGTTGATTTGAATAAACCGCTTTTTTTGCATCA
>JAYTOD010000183.1:0-5039 GCA_043747995.1 Arenimonas sp. | reverse complement strand
AAGTCTACATCGGCAATTTCCCAACCCGCTTTTATCAATACCGACTGAATTGCCCCAACTGGCGCGGTGGTAAACCATTCAGGTGCTTGCGAGAAACTGGCCTGTGCCACTATCTTGGCTATTGGCGCTAAGCTCTGCGCACTGGCAAATGCTTCGCTACAAAGCACTAAGGCGGCCGCTCCGTCGTTGATGCTTGATGAACTGGCGGCGGTAATGGTGCCGTCTTTCTTAAAAGCCGGCCGTAATGTGGGGATTTTGCCAATATCGCATTTGCCAGGTTGTTCGTCAGAACTGATTTGAACATCGCCTTTGCGTGTGCTGACGGTGACAGTAGCGATTTCGGCGGAGAACGCGCCACTTTGCTGTGCATTCAGGGCGCGCTGCACCGATTCTGCCGCAAAGGCATCTTGCTGTTCACGAGTAAAGCCGTATTTAGTGACACACAATTCGCCAAAAACACCCATCGGTTGTTTATCGTATGGATTAGTTAGGCCATCCCATGCCATATGATCAAGCATCTCAGCGCTGCCGAAGCGAATGCCGGTGCGCGAGCCCATCAGCAAATGTGGCGCATTGGTCATCGATTCCATACCACCCGCCACAATACATTGTGCCGAACCGGCTTTGATGGTGTCGTGCGCAAACATTACCGCCTTCATGCCTGAGCCGCACACTTTATTAATAGTGGTTGCGCCTGCTTTAGCGGCAATACCAGCCGCTAATGCGGCTTGACGCGCTGGCGCTTGCCCAAGCCCAGCAGGCAACACGCAGCCCATAATCACTTCATCAATTTGTTCACCCGTCACATTGGCTTGAGCCATGGCAGCATGAATAGCCGTGGCACCGAGTTGCGTGGCAGGCACGCCAGTGAACTGCCCAAGCAACGCGCCTAAGGCTGTGCGCTTGGCGCCTAAAATAAATACAAAACTCATGGGTTTTCCTTAATTATGCGTGTCATTAAATAATTCGCGGCCAATCAGCATACGCCGTATTTCGTTGGTACCCGCGCCAATGCTGTACAATTTAGCATCGCGTAACAAGCGGCCGGTAGCGTACTCATTAATATAGCCATTGCCACCCAGTGCTTGAATAGCTTCCAGGGTGACCTGCACCGAGGCTTCACTGGCATGTAGCAAACAACTGGCAGCATCCACTCGCGAACGCTGTCCGGTATCATAAGCTTGCGCTACGTTATAAGCAAAGGCCCGTGACGATTGCAGCGCAGTATACATATCGGCAATTTTGCCTTGCATTAAGCCGAAGGTGCCAATGGCAGCATCGAATTGGCGACGCTCACGCACGTATGGCAAAGTCAGATCGAGTGCAGCTTGCATTAAACCAATCGGCCCACCCGACAACACCAAGCGTTCAGTATTCAGGCCACTCATTAACACTTTCACGCCGTGGTTCACTGCGCCAAGCACATTTTCAGCTGGGATTTCGCAATTTTCAAATACCAACTCGCAGGTGTTTGAGCCACGCATGCCGAGTTTGTCGAGCTTTTGCGCGGTTGTAAAACCTTGCATACCTTTTTCAATTAAAAAGGCCGTCATGCATTTGCTGCCGGCCTCTTTGCCTGCGGTGCGCATATACACTATCAACACATTGGCTTCAGGGCCGTTAGTAATCCACATCTTGTTGCCATTGGCAATCCACACGCCATCGTGTAGTTCAGCTTTGCAGCTCATTGAGCCGACCACATCAGAGCCAGCCCCCGGCTCGCTCATCGCTAATGCGCCAACCCATTCACCGGTGCAGAGTTTGGGTAAGTAAGCATTTTTTTGTTGCTCATTGCCATTGGTATATAAATTTTGCACGCATAAGTTTGAATGCGCACCATAGCTCAAACCAATAGATCCGGATGCGCGAGAAATTTCTTCCATTGCAATCAAGTGCGCTAAGTAGCCCAAATCTGAGCCACCATACGCACTTGAAACAGTGATGCCCAGCAAACCAAGCTCGCCCATTTTCTGCCACAGCTCGGTGGGGAATACATTGTCGTGATCGATTTGCGCCGCGCGTGGAGTAATTTCAGATTCAGCAAAACGACGCACGCTATCACGTAAGGAATCGAGTTCTTCATTGATGGCAGTGAGCGACATAGGTAGCGATTCCTTAAAGTTAAATATTTACCTTAGATTAGAAAGGTATTTTTATCCTGCGCGACGCCCCTGAAAGCGTGGAGCGTGTTGACCAAGATGCGGAAGGCGAAGTTTTCCTATGGCCGCGATGCGTTCTTCGGCCATGCGGTCTGCGGCTTTATAGGTGGGTATGTTGTCACGTTTACTAATCTCAAAAATGCGTGTTAGGTTTAGGTTAATGGTGCGCAGCATGCGCATCGCACGTTCGCGATTGTAGCCGTCAATTTCTAAGGAAACATTCATCAAGCCGCCGGCGTTCACTGCGTAATCGGGCGCATATAAAATGCCGCGGCGTTGTAGTTCGTCGCCAATTTCATTGCTGGCTAGTTGGTTGTTGGCGGCGCCACAAATAACTTGGCATTTTAATCGCTCTAATGTTTGTTCGTTCACCGTGCCGCCTAATGCGCAAGGTGAATACACGTTAGCATCGACATCATAAATATCGTCTAAGGCAACTGCTTCTGCGCCGTAATCATCAACTGCGCGTTGCACTAGCTCTTTATTAATATCGGTAACGAATACTTTTGCACCACGCTCACGCAGCAGTTTTAAATATTCCATTCCGACATGGCCTACGCCTTGTACCGCAAAGCTGTATTTACCAATGTCTTCATTGCCATATTGGGTTTGCAGAGCAGCCATTAAACCTTGCAATGTGCCATACGCAGTGAATGGCGATGGGTCGCCGGAGCCGCCATGTACTTGGTGCACACCGGTGACGAATTCTGTTTCGCGATACACATATTCCATGTCGTTAACATCAATGCCTACATCTTCGGCAGTAATGTAGCGGCCATTCAACGAATTTACAAAGCGGCCAAAGGCGCGAAACAAAGCTTCGGATTTATCTTTACTCGGGTCGCCAATTATCACTGCTTTGCCGCCGCCTAAATTTAAGCCAGAAACTGCTGCTTTATAGGTCATGCCGCGCGAAAGGCGCAACACATCATTTAGCGCATCTTGTTCGGTAGCATACGGCCACATGCGCAGGCCACCCAAGGCTGGGCCCAACACGGAATTATGAATCGCAATAATGGCTTTTAAGCCAGCGTCTTTGTTCTGACAAAACACCACTTCTTCGTGGTCGGTTTTACTGATGCTTTCAAAAACCATAAAATACTCCGGCTAACTGGAAAAATTAAAAATGCTTTAGGCGCGGCGTATTATAAGTCAAATACTGTTTGCTTATTAAAGCGTGCGATGCGTGCTTTGCCGCATCCATAAAGTGCATATCCACTTTATACCTTGCTTGACTGGTGCTCCCGCATGCAGGCTGGCCGCGCATAATTTGCCGTCATCGGTCAGGTTATCGAAGCATATAATTTGGCCTTGTTTAGGGGTTAATTCGAGCAATAACAAAGGGAAACGTGTTTCTCCACCGGAAACGGGTGCGCACAGATAGGCAATAACAGTACGCAAGCGTTGGCCTGCGCCACCATTTTCTATGGAGATAAAATGGTTATTGGGTAGATTGTCACGATGCATGCGAAATTCTTGCCCAGGTAAATAACGAAGCATGGTTAATTGTTCGGAGTTGGCTAGCGGTAGTTTTGCTGCACTAGCCATTTTACGTTGCAAAATATTGAGATAAACTTGTTCGAATTCAGGTAGAAAGTAAAAATCATTGCTACTACGTTCAGTGCTTAAATGGCTTTTGCCGTTATCATCAACGACAATCGATGGCTCAACATTTGGTGCGCCAAGACATTGAATATAGAGGCATTCCTCTTCATTTAGGGCGTCTGTAAAACTATGCAAGGCATTGGCGTGATGCAGAACATGACCGACTGGCAGTTGCTCGCTTTCACGCAAATGTTGAAAGTCAAATTCGAACTCGATATGTATGCTTGGAACAATCTGCGGCTCTGGGTTAGAAAACCCAAAACGTAAGTCTGGTTCTCGTACAGGCATTCCCAAATCTCTTGACATGGCTAGAATACTATTGGCACGCTCAGGATTGGCCACGCAATATTTTCCTATAGCCAATCGCTCACCCAAAAGTGCCATTGCAACCACACTGCCATTGGTTGCTGCTAATTCAAGCATGTCAGTACTTGCATGGCGCTGGGCATCTGATCCGTAGCGGCCAAAATAAATGGCGGCATCGCACAATGCATTAGGATGGCCTGCGCGGCAACAAAAGGCCAAGCGTTCGCCAAGTATCTTCCAATTCAGTGGCTCAGCTGTTTCTGTAAGGCTGGTGTATGCCAACCGATATATAGCAGGCGGATAGCCGAGTTGTTCAGCTTGGCGCAGGTGCTGCATACCAAGATTGATTTCAACAGCACTGGGATTTTCAAAGAATTGACGTTTCTCGGTAGCCATTACAGGCAAGTTATTTTTTGTCTGTTTTGATGTATCAATTGATTCCACTTCGCTCCCAGCTTCTTGTATTAACAAGATGGTAGCTAATTCGAAATGCGCGTTAGGATTGTCCTGATTTGCTAATACTTGCAGTAAGTTTTTCGCTTCTGCGAGCTGATTATTTTGTAGCAGCTGTCTAGCTTGCTCAAGTTGCTGTTGCTGTGCGTGTGCGTTCATCAGGCGATTTTATCGGTAAGTCGCTCAATTATTGCCTATCACGGTACAATTGTCATTCATTCGCTTACGGACTCTAGCCGTTATGCCAAGATTATCTACCGTGCATTCCGATACGCAGCAGCAGAGCTTGCCACCTTTGCGTTTTGTTACCGCAGCTAGTTTGTTTGATGGCCATGACGCTGCCATTAATATTATGCGTCGCCTAATTCAAGCCCAAGGCGCCGAGGTGATTCACTTAGGTCACAACCGTTCGGTTGATGATGTGGTTCGCGCAGCCTTGCAAGAAGACGCCGATGGCATTGCGTTGTCGAGCTATCAGGGCGGCCATGTGGAATATTTCAAATACATTATTGATCA
>JAYTOD010000182.1:0-3388 GCA_043747995.1 Arenimonas sp. | reverse complement strand
GGCTTCTGGTAATTTGATTCGAGTGCTTCAATCAGGGCCACGCTGGCTGAATTTTGCATGCCTAACGCTGTGGCACGTTGTGCAAAGGCATTGGCTTGTTCAACGCTGGATGATTTATGGCCAAGCTCTTGCCAACGCTGCCAGAGCATATCGGCAGAAGTGGCGCTTTGCAAATAATGCGCTTGATACAAACTGTTTAATTGCTCTTGTTGTTTAAGGCTTAAGCCATGGCCTTTGGCGTTCATCCAGTTGTGTGCCAACTCAAATTGGTTGAGTGCAATGGCCGATTCAATGGCAATACCACGCGCAATCGGCGACCACTCGCTGCTTGGCCTTGTTAGCATCACATCAAGCGCTTGTTGGGCTTTGCCTTGCTTCAATAAAGTGCGTGCGTTATTTGATGCAGCTAATGTTGGATTGGATATGTTAAGTAACTCTAAAAACTTCGCCGCATTCAGCCAATCTTCTTGGGCAATGGCAGCTTGCCGAGCTCCAAGCAAAGCCAAATCGCGAACATTTTTATCTTCAGCCGCTTTGGCGAGCAAGTTTTGCGCGCGTTCATAGCGACCTTCATAAAAAGCGGTTAGGCCGCTATTTAAACGGCCTTTGGCTTGCTTTTGGGCATAATTTTGCCAAGCATTGTATGGCAATCGTAGCAGATACCAAACTAACCAAAGTGCAAATAAGCATAAAACGCCAGCAAACAACGCAAACGCAACAGTGGTGGTAATGGTGGTGCCATGCCAGCGAATCAGCACTTCGCCAAAATCAGGTTGCAGCAGTTCCCATGCTAAAGCGCCCACGGTGGCAAGCACCAACCACCAGAGAAAACTGCGGTATAGGCTCATTGTTTTGCACCTTGTTTCAAGCGTTGCAACTCCACCAAGCTTGAGCCGGCTAAAAGAACGGACATGTTTAATGGCGTGTTGGCAATGGCGAGCAATTTAGTACGACGCTCTTTAAGTTGTGGCGTGTTGGCATACAAGCGTACTAACCATTGATTGATACGCACAACGCTGGCTTTAAAATCGGCGCTATTGCGCAAATGCAAAGCTATACGTGCACTGGCAATTTCAAGCTCAAGTGCAGTTTTTGCCGCATGTTTGTCGCTGGGTGTAATCAGCGTTTGTTGGCCCGTTGGTTGAATACGAATTAATGCGTTAAGCAGGCGCATCGCACCATGCTCTGAATTTTGTGCTCGGCTTGCCTGCCCAGTTGCGGGTGAAAATTGTGGTAACGCCGCTTCAAGTGCGTCCAGTTCGCCTTTGGCTGCTAAGCGCGGGTCAGGGCCTAGTGTGCGAAACGCGACCAGCTCTTGTGCAATGGTTTGCCGCAGATTCACCCATTGTGGATCTTTCAGCGCATTGATGGATTGGCTGGCAAGTTCTGTGGCTTGCACGGTGCCAGATAAATCGCCGGACAACTGCCAGCGCTCGCTGGCAATAGTCAGTAATAATTCGGCCTCATTCAAACGCAGGCTGTTTTGCGCACTGCGCTCACTGCGACTAAGTTCACGGATACTGTCTTCAATTAAACCAGCGCGTTCAGTAACACCTAATACTTCATCGCGTAGTAAATTGGTGCGGTTGGAAGAATCGCTAATGCGTTGTTGCAGATTGTTGCGTTCACTTGCAAGCTGCGCAAGGCTTTGTTCAACACTCAGCAAGCGTTGGTCTAAAGCTTCTGGGCTAGTTTCATCTCCAACGCTGCTGCTAGGATGCTTGATGTAACGCCAATACCCTGCGCCTGCCAAAGCAATAAACAACACGAGCAACAAAGTGAAACCACCAATAGATGATTTTGCTTTGGCTGTACTAGACTCTGGTGGTGGTAGGGACATCCGTTGCTCCTAGACGTTAAGGGCGGCAGCTTCGGCTAATGCGTTTAGCTGTTTGTACGGCAGGGTGGAATGTGAACAAATAACACGCGAAACCCCCAATGCATGCAGATATTCTACCAAGCGGGCGCTGCTTGCAACGCAAATTTGTGTTTTAATTTTCTCGCGTCTAGCCGCATTCAACTGTGCCCAAATATGCGCAAATGCCTTTTGGCTACTCACTAAGAGTGCTGTGTTTGCGTTTAACACATCAATTTTTGCAAGCTGTCGCTTGTTTAATGCGAGTGGCTGTCGCGAATAAACATAGGCGATTTGCAACACAGCGCCACGCGCAATAAGCGTTCGCTCTAGTTCACCGCGGCCATCTGGCGCGGTTAGCAGACCAATTCGAATATTTTTGATACTACTAAGACATTCGAGAGCCAGTAATCCATCGGCATTTTGCGGCTCGGGAGTTTGCACTGAGCGCGCGCCGGCTAGGAAAAGTTGTTGCGCGGTGCTGTGCCCAATGGCAAGCCAATCGCCTACTAGCGGGCATGATGCATTGGCATAGTGAACGGCGGATGGAGAGCTGGCAATACGAATACTACACGCCAAGGCTTGAGCAAGCGATGCTTGATCAGGCATAGGCACTAATCTAAATGCAGAAAGGCTGATTGTTTTGGCACCGAAACGCCCGGCCGCTTGACGAATTGCCGCATGTTGATTTTGCGGACGTAAGGATAAAATTGTCCAGTGTTGTAATGTGCTTGATTCAGGCATGATTCGCACATTATGTGGCAGAATCAGGAGAATCGAGCAAAGGATAGTAAATATGTTTAGAAACACGCTGCTTTTAATGCTTGCTTTCGCTATTTTGCCGCTTTCTGTCGAAGCGAAACGGGCATCCAAAACCGATAAAGCCCTAGAAGTGAGTTTAAAAACCTATGGCCTTGCGGTTCGATGGAATGATTTCGAGGCGGCGTCTGAGTCCCTAGATCCTTTATTGGTTAACGTTGAACGGTTCTCTGAATTGGATGAAGCCTATTATAAAAACTTCCAAATTAGCGGCTATAGCTTGAAAACATCGGTATATACCGATCCGGCGCATTATACGCAGCGCATCGAATTAAGAATTATTGATAAAGATACGCAAGTAGAACGCACTAAAATTGACAAACAAACCTGGCGCTACGATGCGCTGAGCAAGCGTTGGTGGCTCACCTCTGGTTTGCCAACGCTCGAGTAACTGGCGTTATGTGGATTAAACCGCGATAATAGCCCTCTTTAATCCTTTGGATGTTGTATGTCTCTTGCTGCACTAATGCTATTTGCGAGCCAAAATCCGTTACTTTCAGGGGCGTTTGTATTTCTGAGCTTAGCGCTGATATATACCGAGATGGCGCGATTATTTGTCGGCTATAAAATCGTTTCTCCGGCACAACTAACTGATTTGATTAATAAAGAATCTGCATTATTAATTGATGTTAGCGCTCAAGCAGAGTACGAGAAAGGCCATATATTGGGCGCAAAGCACGTAGCGATGAGCCAATTTGATCCTGAAAACAAACT
>JAYTOD010000181.1:0-2762 GCA_043747995.1 Arenimonas sp. | reverse complement strand
ATCGCCTGCTTCGCTATCCGCTGCGGCGCTATCGGCTTGATCAACGATATCATCGCTGGCGGATTGTGGCGTTGTGTCAATAGGGCTAATCTCGGGAAGCTCATGTGCATCTGCATCGACTTGTGCAACTGGTTCTGCTTCAGGTTCTAAACTAACTGCTTTTTCAATATCGGACTGCGCCTGCTGAATGTCTTCTTGCAATGCCAATACCGGCGCTTTAATGCTGTTTTCAACTTCTTGCAGATGCTTTTTCATTTCATCTTGGGCGAGTTCAAATTCCAATTCGGATTTCACCGCATACCATTGTGCACGCGCTTTACGCACCCATAAGCCAGCGAAACGTGCGGCTTTCGGCAAACGTTCGGGGCCAAGCACAATTAAGGCAACCACTGCAATAATCAGCAGCTCGCTGAAACCGACATCAAACATGATTATTCTTTCGTTGTATCGTTATCGTTTTTCTGTTGGCTCAGGCTTTCTGGTTTTTGTTCTTCATCACTCTTCATGCCTTTCTTAAAGCCTTTAATAGCACCGCCTAAATCTGCACCAATATTAGTTAAGCGCTTGGTGCCAAAGACTAGCAGCACAATCACCAAAATGATGATTAACTCTCTCCAACCGATCATAATTTACTCCTAAATTAAATTACTTTTTCGCTTGACGGCTACTGCCTTCTTCAAGCTGATTGCGGAAATCAATAATAGACTGATTCTGGGTCTGTGTGCGGCCATCGAAAATTGAGCGCGGTGAGGCCATATCGCCATAGATGGTTTCGTTGGCTTTTTTATCGATACTGATAACTGTACCATCTAGGGCAATACCGGCAAAAAGTCCTTTTGAACGTGAATAGCTAAAAATCTCTGCTTTTAGCTTTTCATCGGTACTGGCCTGCACACTGCGCCCAACCGGACCAGCGGCCACTGCGGCATCTGCGCCTAGCGTTACTTTACCTTTGACAATACTTTCGACACCAGCCTTACTGGTGAACACCAAAATTAAGTCCGATCTTTGCACACCGGCTTGAAAGCCCCAGCTTCCGCCACCCACATTAATATAATTTGGATTTGACCATGCGCCATTTTCAGCGCGCACCGAAATAAGCCCTTTGCCGCCTCGACCACCAAAAATTAACGCTGCTTTGGTCATATTTGGGATCACTGCAATGGCATACGCCTCTGCAAGCAAGCGTTCTGGTATTGAATTCTCAGGAATCGCTGACATTTCCTTGAGCACTGTGGTCGCATTTTGGGTGCGTTGCTCCGGTGTGGTATTGGCTTGAACGCCTTGCACAGCAAACATCAGTAAAACTGCCATTAGTAATCGCATAACCTTCCTTTTTCAATAATGCCAACGCTCAGCGTATAAGATAATGATAACCTCTGACGCTAAGTTCACCTACAATTGTTTAGCTTGGATTCATTAAATCGCTAGAAGTTCAACTTATGATCAAAAAACCCCTGAAAACCTTGGTATTAGTAGTAAATTTAGGCACCCCTGATGCGCCAACCGCCTCGGCAGTGCGCCGTTATTTAGCGGAGTTTCTGCACGATTACCGCGTGGTGGATCTGAGTCGCTGGCTATGGTGTATTTTACTGCACTTCATCATATTGCCCATTCGCTGCGGACGCGTGGCAAAAAATTATCAGAAAATTTGGCTGAAAGACGGTTCGCCGTTATTGGTTTATTCGCAAAACTTAGCAGATCGTTTGCAGCACCAAATGCCTAATTCGCAAGTACGCTTGGCGATGCGTTATGGCAACCCATCGATTGCTTCGGTGCTTGCACAATTTCCCGATTGTGAGGAATTACTTGTACTGCCGCTGTATCCGCAGTATTCGGCAACCACCACAGCATCCGTGTTTGATGCGGTGACTGCATATTACCAAAAACAGGAGCGAATTCCTGCCATCCATTTTATATCTGAATATTACCAATCATCGGCTTGGCTTGATGCGATGGAAGCGCGCATCCGCAATCATTGGGATTTACATGGTCAAAATGAAAAACTAATATTCTCTTTTCATGGCATTCCGCAACGCTTCGCCAATCGTGGCGATCCCTATCCGCAACATTGTGAACAAAGTGCGCACGCGATTGCTGAACGATTACAATTGCGCGCCGAGCAATGGCTACTCACCTACCAATCACGCTTTGGGCGCGAGCCGTGGCTTGTGCCTGCAACAGACAAAACACTGGCTGAACTAGCACGCGGCGGCCTGAAAACGGTAGATATTGTGTGCCCCGGCTTTGCCGTTGATTGCCTTGAAACACTGGAAGAAATTGCTGTTGAAAATGCACATATTTTCATTCAAGCTGGCGGCCAGCAGCTCAACTACATTAGCGCACTAAATGCTGAACCGGGCCATGTGGCTGCCTTGGCGCGCATTATTGAATCGCATACGATTAAAAATCATGACTGAATTTTCTATCCAAACGCAGCGCGGGCGTATCCAAGCTTTGCGCTTTGGCAATCCAAACGGCATGCCGGTGTTGACTTTACATGGCTGGCTCGACAATGCCGCTAGCTTTATACCGATGGCGCCTTTTTTAGCTGCGCATAATATTGTGGCCATCGATTTTATGGGCCATGGCGGCAGCGAACATGTTCCTAAAGGCTATGATTACAGCTTCGTGGATTGGCTACACGATGCATTGGATGTACTTGACGCACTAGGCTGGCAGCAAGCACATTTGCTTGGGCATTCACTCGGCGGCGCCATTGCCAGCGCATTAGCTGCTGGTGCGCCGGAACGAATTCTGTC
>JAYTOD010000180.1:0-5894 GCA_043747995.1 Arenimonas sp. | reverse complement strand
CAATTGTCGAGCGATTTTGCTACTTGGCTTTCATTGCATCCATCAGGAAGTTAGGTATAACTACGCAATCAAGGTGACCTCCGTGAAAATACTGGTTTCAAGTTTTACATCCGGTGCGTCGGCACCTTATTTTGGTTGTTATGCATTAATGAAAGTAATCGCGTGAACAAAAAAATGGTTAAGAGTGGACTGATAGCCGCGGGCCTAATGAACATCAGTGGCGCTCTCATCTTTTCTCGCGCATTCACTAATGAGGCTATTAATAACGCTGACCCGGTAGTAATGTCCAACTTTGGCCTACTAATGATTGTTGTATGGGGTTTAGCTTACATAGGCGCCTCAACCATCAGCTCAAATATCAAATGGCTAGCGGGTGCGTTTGCTTTAGAGAAGCTTGTTTATGTTGTGGTTTGGATCATGTGGCACTCGCAGAATAGCCTCGCACAGCTTTACTCCAAGGACATGTTTGCTGGGGTTTTCTTCAGTATCTATGGCTTAAACGATTTCGTGTTCATGTTGTTTTTTGCATGGGTATTTCTATCTCAGCGCGCTAAAGACTAAAGCTTTCCATTCAATTATCATTGTACGTATCCGGGCAACATGCATAACTACGCAATCAAGGGGACTGCCGTGAGAACATTAGATTCAAGTTTTGCATCCGTTCCGGCAGTCCCTTATTTTGGTTGTTAGACCGCAGTGAGAAATCCTATGACCTTCAAGAAAACATTCGCAATTATTAGCGCAATCGCAACCATACTGCTTTCTGGGCATGTTGCAGCCGCAACTAAGACACAACCACCTGCTGGCAGTGCAAGTTCCGCGCTTGACATGATTGTCGAGCAGCGAATGAAGGAAGCCGAAATAGTGGGCATTGGGGCCGCCATCATCCTGAACAATAAGGTCGTCTGGACGAAGGGATACGGTTTTGCTGACAAAGCGAATGCAACACCCTTTACTACCAATACAATAATGAACATCGGATCGATCAGCAAGACGGTCACTGGCGTGGCGTTGATGCGCGCAGTACAAGACGGCAAACTTTCGCTAGACGAAGACATAAATGTCTATTTGCCGT
This sequence comes from Arenimonas sp., assembly GCA_043747995.1. Classification (GTDB taxonomy): domain Bacteria; phylum Pseudomonadota; class Gammaproteobacteria; order Xanthomonadales; family Xanthomonadaceae; genus Arenimonas. The sequence continues at coordinate 4,819 of JAYTOD010000180.1, read as the reverse complement.
TTAAGGTAATCAATCCATTTTTCCCGAAAGAAAAAATCACGTTGAGGCATCTAGCGACACACACTTCTGGCATCACAGACCGTTGGTCGGTCTACGAGGGCACATACCGTTTTGGAGGTGACTCCCCGGAACCACTCGGACAATTCTTAAAGAATTACTTCGCATCAACCGGGATGAACTACGCAAAAGACAACTTTTTAGATGTCAAGCCGGGGACACATCGTGAATACTCGAACATCGCCGCAGGGCTAGCTGGCTACATCGTTGAACTTGCGGTGGGCGAAAAGCTTAATGTGTATACAAAGCAGCACATTTTCGCACCACTGAAGATGGACAACACAGGTTGGTTTCTGTCCGATATCTCGCTCTCTAACCACTCAAAATTATATGTTGCACAAGGCCTTGTCATACCTATCCAACTTTACGAGCTTACAACATATCCGGATGGAGGGGTTCGCACTTCGGTTGCAGATCTCTCGAAGTTCTTTATCGCCTTGTTGAACAACGGCGAGTATGAAGGCACTCGTGTCCTCGACTCCGATAGTGCATCGGAAATGCTGCGCTTCCAGTTCACGGATGCAAATCGACCGAAGAACTTTCCGGCTGCAGATGGAAACTCAGGGCTTTTCTGGCGCACAAAATACAACGGGACACGTATTGGTCACGGCGGCAGCGACCCGGGAATTCAGACTGAGATGCTCGCAGAACTTTCCAAAGACCTCGGCGTTATTATGTTCGTAAATACCTCGTTTAGCGAGTCCGAGCAAGGGCCTTCCTCGGCCATCTCGGATGCGCTTTGGAAGTATGCAGTAGCGTTGAAGGAGGAAGAACAAAGAGCCAATGCAAAGTAATTATTACTGCATGCTGTCTAACTACGCAATCAAGGTGACCTCCGTGAAAATCCAACATTCGAGTTTCACATCCGGTGCGTCGGCACCTTATTTTGGTTGTTAGATGCTTATGACACATTCAGAAAAATTGAAAGCAATGTACGCGCACTTGCCGACCCTCGGTGTTTCTCCGTACACGGCTGCTCCTCCCCTATACCGCTTTCTATGGCACGTTGGCATTAATATTCCGCCACCCATATTCGGCTCATTTTTACCGACAGCCATTTTTATGGGCACTTTCTTTGCAGTCGGCTGGGGGGCGGTAATGTGGCTACTCCTATGGTCTCACGAACCAAGTATGTCGCTGGATTCTGCGGCAATAACAGCTGCCACTGCAGGTCTCTTGTTCGGCTTAATCATGGCTGGCTATTACGCTTACAAATCAAAGCAACTTAATCTGCCGCCTTGGTCTGAGTACAGTGGGCAATGATCGCAGGCGCATCTAACTACGCAATCAAGGGGACCTGAATATTCACCCGCTTTAGTTGACACTCTTTCCTAACCAGAGGTGTGTATGGCTAAGCCCGGTCTTCGTAAGATTTATCGTTACTCCGAGTCGTTTCGACTTTCCGCCGTTAAACTCAGTTTCATGCCTGATGTGACCGTTCAATCGGTTGCTACGGCACTGGACATCCACCCTTTTATGCTGTCACGCTGGCGTAAAGAATATCGGGAGATGGCGATGCGTAAAAAAGTGCCGGTTGATGAGGAAACTGCCAATCAGTTGCGTGAGTTAAAACAAATTAAACGCGACTATGCACGACTTCAAGAGGAGCATGAACTGCTAAAAAAAGCCATCCGATTCTCTTCAGAACAAAAAGCGAAATCTTTGAGTTTATTAAAGCCTCGCGCGAAGGGAATCGGATCGAAGTAATGTGTCGTTTGTATGGAGTAACGCGCTCTGGCTTTTATGCATGGAATCAACGAACGCCAAGTATTCGTCAGCAAACTGATGGTCTGCTCACTGAGCAAATAAAGTTGCTGCTGTCTTGAAAATAATAATCCTACATATAATGCAATGTTTTCGGATTTGATTATCAATCTGGATAGCTCATCATAAATTTTATTCATTTGACAATGTGTATTTTATATGATACAAAAAATACTGAACTGGAAATACGTGAAACTCTACAATTCCAGCGTTGGTTCGAGAGTTTGCGTGATAGCCATGCAAGAGCACGAATCAACATACGACTTCATCGGTTGCGCATGGGAAATTTGGGTGATGTGAAATCTGTGGCTTCAAGTGTCAGTGAGTTACGGATTCATTACGGCCCGGGTTACCGAGTGTATTTCTGCAAGATTGCTGGCCATATTGTGCTTTTGCTGACAGGTGGCGATAAATCGAGCCAAGCGCATGACATTCGAAATGCCATTGCGCTAGCTAAACAATTCAAGGATTAAACCATGTCAAACAAACCGATAACTAGAAAATGGGATCCCGCAAATTATTTGCAGACAGACATTGACCAAATAGCCTATCTGGAAGCCGCATTGGAAGAAGGTGATGCCGCCTTGGTGGCCACCGCAATTGGCGATATTGCACGCGCAAAAGGTATGAGCCAGTTAGCCAAAGACACCGGTTTTGGTCGGGAAAGTTTATACAAATCGCTATCCGAAAGCGGCAATCCAGAGCTGGCTACTGTTCTCAAGGTATTGCAAGCGCTCAATTTGAGATTGCATGTAAGCAAGTTGTAATCAGCGCGCATCCATGCTGAACTTCTTATACTTTAACTGTTAACAGCTCTCGCAATTCTTGCGTTTCGGTGTCACTCAAGCCACGCTGCGCCATTTGCTGGCGCAGTTCGTTAAGACGTTGTTGCCGGGTTTGTTTAGCGAGTTGCTCTAGTGCATCGCTAAATTCGAGTATCCAGCTGGCATTATCACCAGGAATTTCTAACATAGCCAGTTTTTGCAACGCTGCGTAATCCTCGTGCTGCTCAAAACTTTCCAGTAGCGAGGCGGTGGTAATTTCTTGGCGGTCATGAATGGTATCCAGCAACTCAACCAGCAAACTAATGCCGGGCTGTTCAAGCGTTTCAAAACCATACGGCGCTTTAATGGACAAACCAAATTGCGGGTTCTGCATCAGCAAGGTAATGATAGCGCGCACTAAACTGCGTTTCGGTGAAATACTGCGTCCTTTTGTAATCGGCTTTTCAGGTTTGGCAACGCTGTGGTTAACGCCGCTGAGTTGGTGTAAGCGTTCTTGCATTAAATCGCGGAATGCGCCATCAGGAATTTTTGCTAAATACGGTTTAACCGTTTCGGCCAAACGCGCTCTGCCTTCCAAATTATTCAGATTGGCGTTTTTGCCAAGCTCGGTGAAAAAATAATCGCTAAGCGAGGTGGCTCGTTGCAGGCGTTGCTCAAAACCATTAGCGCCTTCAGTTTTAACAATCGTATCGGGGTCTTCGCCATCGGGTAAAAATAAAAAGAACGCCTGTCGGCCATCGCGCATACGCGGAATAATCGACTCAACCGCTTTCCATGCTGCTGCGCGCCCAGCGTTATCGCCATCAAAACAGAAATACACATCAGCGCTGTTGCGAAATAATAATTCAGCGTGATCGGGTGTGGTGGCGGTGCCAAGTGTGGCCACGGCCTCAAAAATACCATGCTGAAATAGGCTGACCACATCCATATAGCCTTCCACCACAATCAGGCGCGGTATTTTGTTATGCGCCTGCTTCACCTGCCATAAGCCATACAGTTCGCGGCCTTTGTGAAACAGCAGCGTTTCTGGTGAGTTTAAATATTTAGGGCCATCGTCTTTTTCCAACACCCGCCCGCCGAATGCAATCACTCGGCCACGTCGGTCGGCAATCGGGAACATAATCCGGGCACGGAATTTATCGTACATTCGGCCGTTATCGGATTTCGACAACATACCGGTTTTTTCCAGCAAGCCTTTACGCCGATCATCGCTGCCGAGTGCGTCCATTAAGCCGTTGAAGCCTTCCGGCGCCCAGCCAATACCAAATTGCGCGAGGCTCTTTTCATCCACGCCGCGTTTATTTAAATACGCTTTCGCTTTGCTGGATTGTGCCAGTTGCTGTTGAAAAAACTGGCTGCTGGCTTCCAGTGCGGCATACATGTCTTTGCTGCCATCCACATCGTGGCTTTGTTTGGCGTCTTTGGGAATTTCAATGCCGGCGCGTTTGGCTAAATCTTCAACCGCGTCCATAAAGGTTAGGCGATCAAAGTTCATTAAAAAGCTAATCGCGGTGCCTTTTGCGCCACAACCGAAGCAATAATAAAACTGCTTGCTGGGCGATACAGTAAACGAAGGCGAACGTTCGTCGTGGAACGGGCAACGCGCAGAATAGTCTTTGCCTTGCTTTTTCAGCGGTACACGTGAGCCAATGATTTCCACCACATCAACACGCGAAAGCAAGTTGTCGATGAATGATTCGGATAATTTTGCCATCGGATTAGAATGCCACTAATCGATCAGAAAAGCGCGCTTATTTTGCAGCTAAAGCGCTCTTTACCAAGCTGGATACCACGCCCATATCGGCACGGCCAGCCAGCTGCGGTTTTAGTGTGGCAATCACTTTGCCCATTTCTTGTGGGCCAGTAGCGCCGGTATCGATAATCGCTTGTGCAACATAGGCCTGCACTTCTTCGCTGCTGAATGGCTGCGGCATATAGGTTTGGATGATGCTAGATTCGAAAATTTCAATTTTCGACAAATCTTCGCGACCAGCCGCATTAAATTGGCTAATAGAATCTTTGCGCTGTTTCAGCATTTTTTCCATCACTGCCAGCACGATTTCATCGGTGATTTCGATGCGCTCATCGACTTCGCGTTGTTTTAGCGCCGCTAATATTAAACGAATAACCGCCAAACGTTCTTTGTCGCCGGCTTTCATGGCGGTTTTCATATCGTCGGTGAGTTGTGCTTTCAATAACATACAGATTCCATC
>JAYTOD010000179.1:0-2447 GCA_043747995.1 Arenimonas sp. | reverse complement strand
CCATCTTGATTATGGGCTGAGGCCATTGAACTCGAGGCTAATAGCGTTACAGCGAGGAACGCAAGTGTCAGATGTTTCATGTGCAGACTCCAAACGCAGGATTGCGCCGTTTAAATCTGGCACATTCATCCCAAATGGATGCTGAACGGCTTTATTTGCGTTTAGCTTGCAGCATGGTTCCGGTGCAACTCTTACTTCCGCACAGACATTGCCAGAGTTTTTTTAGTTTTGGTGTATGCCGCTCAGACAATCGTATGCCGTAGTTATAGCTTAGCTCTTCACCCACTTTAATATCACGCAAAGCCTCAATAACAATCTGATCTTTGCGTGCATCGCCACTTGCATGCTCAACATGCGATGACTCACAACTTGGCTCACAACTATGGTTAATCCACCGCGCATCATTGCCATGAATATTGGCGTCGAGTACATAATCTTCATTCAGTGTAAACAAGAACGTATGCCCGGTTTCATCGTGCGCCTCGTAGGTTGCATCTACATCGGCATGGCTACGAAGTAAGCCTTTGTACTCAATAATAAATTCACCTTTTTTAATATTTGTTAGCGCAAAAACGCCGGTTCCATGAATTTTTGAACGTCGCGCCTGAATTTTCTTTGCCATAGCAATCCCTAAATGAACTGCCATTGTGGCGAAGAATACCGCGCTTGCCAAGAGTTTATATTGCCAGAGCAAGCTCTATATAGTACAATTTTAGTCCAATATGGAGTCTGTATGAAACTCATTTCCAACAGTTTCGCCGAAGGTGACGCAATACCTAGCAACTATGCATTTGCCGTTATCGCCAACCCCATTGCATTATCCTCAAACCGAAACCCGCATTTAGCATGGGCAAACGTGCCTGAAGGCTGCAAGTCATTTGCACTAACCGTCATCGACCCTGATGTGCCCAGTATTGGTGAAAACGTTAATGTACTCGGCAAAACAGTAGCACTTGATTTGCCACGCGTTGATTTCAGCCATTGGCTATTAGTCAATCTGCCGTCACATGTCAGTGAAATTGAAGTCGGCAGTTTCAGTAATGAAATTACGGTGCGCGGCAAACCGGCAACTGGCTTATTCAAAACACAGCAAGGCCTAAACGATTACACCGGATGGTTCGCGCAAGATGCCGAGATGTCTGGCCAATACTATGGTTACGATGGTCCATGCCCACCATGGAATGATGAGCGCATGCATCACTATGTATTCACACTTTATGCATTGGATATTGAGTATATTTCCTTGCCAGAACATTATTGTGCAGCTGAACTACTAGCGGCAATATCAACGCATATATTGGCTAAAGCAAGCCTAACAGGGCGTTACACTCTCAATCCATTGGTATCGTATTAATGTTGCGTGTTACTAAAATGACCGATTATGCCAGTGTCTTGCTATCTTGCTTAGCACAAGCACCTAATCGCGTGCATAGCGCAAGCGAACTGGCTGAGTTAGCCAAGCTAGAAATCACCACGGTCAGTAAAGTATTAAAACCACTGGCGCATGCCGGATTAATTGAGGGCTTTCGTGGCAGCCAAGGTGGTTATCGTTTAGCGCTACCTGCAACACACATTAATTTATACACTGTAGTTGAAGCCATGGAAGGCCGCTTAGGGATGACCGAATGCTCGGGCGAGCACAGCCAATGCGGGCATGAAGCACATTGCGGCATTCAAACACATTGGCAAAAAATTAATGATGTAATTGCAAACACATTAAAATCGGTATCCATCGCTGAATTAAGTGGTAATCCCGATAAATCTATTCCTCTAAAACTGGCAAAGGCATAAAAATGGCCATTGAACGCACCGAACTTGAACGGCAACTTGACCGTCGATACGACGCAGGCTTTGTCACCGATATCGAAAGCGATACCTTGCCACCTGGTCTGGATGAAAATGTTGTGCGTTTTATTTCGCACAAGAAAGAAGAACCGGAATGGCTGACCGAATGGCGTTTGAAGGCCTATCGGCACTGGCTAACGATGACCCCACCAGAATGGGCCAAGCTCAATATTGCACCTATAGACTTTCAGTCGATCAGCTATTTTGCAGCACCAAAAGTAAAATATAAATCACTTGATGAAGTAGACCCAAAGCTGTTGGAAACCTACGACAAACTCGGTGTGCCGTTGCATGAACGTGCGCGCTTAGCAGGCGTAGCAGTTGATGCGGTGTTTGATTCGGTGTCGGTTGGCACCACTTACCAAAAAGAATTGGCTGAAAAAGGCATTATTTTTTGTTCATTCTCTGAAGCAGTGAAAGAGCATCCGGAATTAATTCAAAAATATCTAGGTTCAGTCGTGCCAGCTGGCGATAACTACTTCGCGGCCTTGAACTCGGCAGTTTTTTCCGATGGTAGTTTTGTGTTTATTCCGAAAGGCGTGCGTAGCCCAATGGAGCTTTCCACGTACTTCCGCATAAACGCCATCAATACTGGGCAGTTC
>JAYTOD010000178.1:0-2006 GCA_043747995.1 Arenimonas sp. | reverse complement strand
ACTTCATCTCGGCGTTTTTCTGCTTGGCGCGAATACCACGACATCAACATGGCAAATAATTGGAAGCTTGAGTAAATCAACACCGCCATTGCCGGCTGGTCGTCGTGCCATAAATAACGATAAATAAAATAGAAACTGACATTACTGAAAATGAAGATAGCAATTAAACGTGATGGCGAAAATACAGCCGCCAATACCGCAGAAGCCACAATCAACAAAACCGGCGCTGATGAAAAACGTGAAATTATGCATATCGATAGAGCAATTAGCACCAGCGAAAGAGCTAAAATTTTCTGCTGCAGATTAATTTTTTGGATTAATATGCAAACCACAAAGCAGATCAAATAGGCAGCGTGCAAGGCAATGGTAGTTACCACGAGCATATCAGTGGGAATTAGCCCAGTGCTCTTGATATTACTAAACCAAAATTCCAAGCCAATCGCGAGCCACGCAATATAGGCAGCGATATTCATTGGGGCAAATAATTTTTTAAGCAGTTCAAGCATCAACACAGCTTGGCGCAATACGCCTTAATGCTCAAGCCTTAAGTGAAAATGGTGACTTCTGGCACCCTAATTTTATGACATCTGGCACCATACCCGCGATGTATTGCTTGGCATACTTTGTGTAATCCAGTTCACCCAAGGAAAACACACATGGCATGGTACACAACAGCAGCAGCAATCCACGGCATGATTGGCGCCATCGCATTAGTCACTTTCTGGACCGCTGGCTTAAGCAAAAAAGGCAGCCCTGTACATAAATTTGCCGGGAAAATATACCTGTTGGCAATGACAGGTATTGTGCTGTCAGCTCTGCCCTTAGCTATATCCATGCTGATCAACAACAACCCAATTGCTGGCGCATTTTTTGCGTATCTAGTCATCATCACTAGCACCAGCGTTTGGCTTAGTTGGCGGGCAATCCGTGATAAACAAAATTGGCAGCGCTTCATCGGTCCGGTCTATCAAAGCTTGATGGTATTGAATTTACTTAGCGGCTTAACCATTGCTGCATTAGGCCTGTTTTACGCCAAGGACGCGCAGCTGATAATCAGCAGTTTCTCGCTAATTGGCATTGTTAGCGCAATGAGCATGTACCGATTCCAAAAAACGCCGCCGACTGACCCACGCTGGTGGTTGCGTGAGCATTTATCGGCAATGATTGGCAATGGCGTGGCTACACATATCGCGTTTTTATCGATTGGCTTACCTAAAATATTGCCAATGCTTGCGGGTCCGGTTCTGCAGAATGCGGCTTGGATTGGGCCACTCACACTATCTATCTTTATTGGCATGTATCTTAAACGTAAATATGTGCCAAACCGCATAAAACTACCAGCAACTACTAGTGCGGCCATGCCAAACAGTTGAATTGTGCAAACGAACGGGACGGAGGTCACTAACGTTTGAATAACTACCTCCGTCCCAATAAATTGTCGCAGTCATACTCAGCTTTATGTCCTGTAGGATTGTTGCATTTAAAGCCCACTAGAATATTTTAAAATTTGAAAATGGAAAAATTAATGATTAATGCAGAACAATATACGTCCAGACCAATCCGTTGCTGGTACGTATTCGTCAACAATGATGCTGTCATTGCAAGATGCGCGCGTGCCGAGCCACTTTTATCATTGACGCGAATTGTAATTTCAATTCTGCTATTCACTTTCTTGTGTATTTCATTTCCTATTCTTGCGCAAACGCATAGTCAGCCATTGCCATCAGATGAGCAAGTTGATGCGTTTATTGAACAAGGGATGCAACAGCTAAAAATCCCAGGCGCTGCTGTCGCGCGCTTCTCAGCCGGTACAATCGCACATGTGAAAGGTTTTGGATATATTGATGGCTCTGAAACACGTGTAACCGCTAAAACTCCATTTCAACTCGGTTCTGTTAGCAAATCATTTGCCGCGCTTGTCGTTTTACAACTTGCCGACGAAAAGCGTTTATCACTGGATGATCCAATCTCGAAATATATCCCGTACTTTCAGACCAATGATAGAA
>JAYTOD010000177.1:0-9990 GCA_043747995.1 Arenimonas sp. | reverse complement strand
TGCATCGCCCTGATTTAGGGCCATGTGGGCAAGGTTTAGGCTTGGAGGCGCGGGTGTAGTATTGGGCATGCGGCAAAGGGTATGATAATGGCTTGAATTCGATTGCTATTAATGAGTTAGTTTACCTTGAACAACGCCCAAACACCCGATTCTTTAAGCCGATGCATTCAAGTCTTTGATGATGCATTTAGTCCGGCTTTGTGCCAGAAAATGATTCAATCGTTTCATAGCCTTGAACGTTTTCAGCGCCCAAATGGCCGCGGCATTCGCCCTGGGCATGATGATAGCGGCTGGACTGAGCTGAATCTGGATCCGCTTTCAGACGCGGCGTTTCGTGTGATGATTCTGGAAAATATGCACAAACATGCAGAGCTGTACAATCAAGCACTGAATCAGCCTATTGCATTACCGATGACCGATAAAATCAGCGAGCTAGTCATTAAGCGTTACAAAACTACAGGCCAAGAAGGCTTTCAACTACACTTCGATTCAATCGGTGAAAAAGCCAACCGCTATTTGGTGTTCTTATGGTATCTCAATGATGTGCAGGAAGGCGGTGGCACAGAATTTCCAGAGCTTGGTGTCACAGTTCAGGCCAAGGCTGGTCGCTTGGTTATTTTTCCGCCGTATTGGTTATTCCAGCATCTTGGCCAACAGCCAATCAGTAATGACAAATACATTCTTTCCAGCTACTTTCTGTTTTGAAGATGAGCGAATTCGACAAACTTGCTGAACAAAATACCCAGATCAGCAAAGCGCTGATGCAATCAGTGTTTGAGTTGGCCAGTGATTTATCGGGTATGGGGCCATTTGCCGAACGGGCTGCCAGTACGCGCAACGCAATACCTATCAATCAGCGCTTAGTACAAATACAGCAGCAGATTCAACAGCTGCGCAACGACCTGCAATCGGTGCGCGGGCCTTATCTTATGCAGCAACTGCAACAATTGGGCGTTGATCAACACAGCAAAAAGCTGAAACTGCATATTGGTAGCGGACCATATATTTTAGAACAGTGGATCAATCTGGATATTTACCCAGCGCAGCTTTCCACCAATGTGTTGTGGGGTTTGCCGTTCACTAATGGCCAATGCCAATATGTGTTTTTATCGCATTTGCTTGAGCATTTATTTTACCCCACCGATGCAATGTCTTTACTGGAAGATATTTACCGCATTCTCGCCCCTGGTGGTGTGGTGCGTATTGTAGTGCCGGATATTGAACAATGTATTCGCGCCTATCAAGACAACAACGCGGCATTCTTTCAGCAACGTATTGAACATTGGGGCGCGGGCGATGGCCAGGCAACACGCCTTGAACATTTCTTGGCGTATGCAGGCGCCGGCCCAGATCCAGCTTGGCTGTTTGAAGCGCATAAATTCGGCTTTGATTATGAAACCCTTGAGCGGGCTTTGCAGCGTGTAGGATTTAAAATCATTTTACGCTCAGGTTTTATGCTTAGTGAACATGCGGCGTTGCGGGTTGATGAACACAGCCAAGTAGCCAGTGCAAAATATGGCGCTCAGTACTACTCCCTTTTTGTTGAAGCAGTGAAAGAATAATTATGTCTGTTGTAATTAACGCTTTGCTAGATCAAGCCCGCCGCTACGTACAAGAACAAGATGCGCGTGCCGAAAAAGCCTTTGCCTTGGTGCTAGAAAATGATGCGTTCAATGTTGAAGCGCGCACATTCTTAGCACGCGTAGCCATGCAGGCTGGCAAGCCCATGCAAGCTTTCGAACACCTTGAACTAGCCACCCGAATTAATCCAAATAATGCCGCCTTATGGCGCAGCCTAGCACTCACGCAGATAGCGCTAGGCCAATTACCCGAGGCACAAATAGCATTAGAAAAATGCTTAAAGCTAGCGCCAAAAATGCATGCGGCGCGCTTGCATTTAGGCAAAGTGCTTGAACAGCAAGGCCAGAGCAATGCCGCGATGAAAACCTATCTGCAGGCACTTAGCGAGGCACAACGCGATGGCTTATGGTTGAGCGCAGAAACAACACCGCCATGGCTCGTTCAAGATATTAATCATGCTATAGATATGGCTAATCAGGGCCGTGCTGAAATTTATCAATCCTTGATGACTCCGCTTATTGAACGTTTTGGACACGATGATTTAAAACGCGTTGAACGTTGTGTGAGAGGTATTTTAGGCTTTGAGAAAATAAGCTCTAGCCATCCAAAACAGAATCCGACCTTTATGCTATTTCCGGACTTACCGGAAGTGCCGGTATTCGACAACGCGCTATTCCCGTGGTTTGAACAATTGGAAAGCGGTTTCGAGGCCATGCGCCTTGAAGCCGAGCATGTGCTGAGCAAGCAAAATGCTTTGTCGCCGTTTTTGGCTCTGAGCGAAGCTGACAAAGTATCGGATTATCTGGACGGTCAACAACCAAATTGGGATGCATATTTTTTCTATCGGCATGGCGAAAAGTTTGCCGAGCATCATGCAACTTGCCCAAATACTGCTGCCGTGCTTGAGGCGCTGCCATTGGTGCGCATTGCTGAACACGCACCGGAGATTTGTTTTTCAGTGCTAACTGCTGGCACGCATATTTTGCCGCATTACGGCACCAGCAACATCCGCTCGGTAGTGCATTTGCCGCTGATTGTGCCGGAACATTGCGCACTTAAAGTTTTCGATACCATCATTCCTGGTAAAGTCGGAGAATGCTTTGCCTTCGATGATACTTTTTTACATGAAGCCTGGAACCGCGGGCAAAGCACGCGCGTGATTTTACTGATGGACACGTGGAACCCGCATTTAACCGAGGTTGAGAAATTGGCCTTGGCTGATGTGATAGCGCAAACGGGAAGTTTTAACGTCGTTTAACTTGGTGAATAGTCCTTCATATTGGATGGTTTGCTCTAGCGAATAGGCGCGCAATAGGCTAGAACCCTAAAGGAGGTCGTTTCATGAACACTGCATTTATCTTACTTGCAAGCATTCTAGCCTTATTAACCGTCGGTGCAACGGCATTACATGTTCACAACAGCTTGGAAATCGATAAAGAGATGGCGCTATACAGATAATCTTTAACGAGGAGTGAAAAATCGGTAGGGGCAACCCTTGTGGTTGCCCGACAATAGCTTATTGCCGAATTAGCCGAACATTGCCTGGCATGCCCATGCCTTCGGTGCAGCGATATGGATTAATATCCAAGCCGCCGCGGCGCGTGAAACGCGCATACACCGAAAGCTGCAAGGGCTTGCACTGTCGCATAATATCAATGAAAATTTGTTCGACACAATTTTCATGAAAGCCATTATGTGTGCGGTATGACACCAAATAGCGAAGCAAGCCTTCTCGTTCAATACGATTGCCAGAATAACGCACTTGTATACTAGCCCAGTCGGGCTGATTGGTGACCGGGCAATTCGATCGGAAAATATGGCAAATCAAAGACTCGCTAAGCTGAGAGTCATGGGCTATTTGTAAATACAAAGGCTCTGGTGGCCCGTAGTAATTGATATCTACTTCCATGTCGTCAATGACTTCGCCGTTTAAATATTCAACGGGGAATGCATGGCTAGCCGACGCTGGCGTGATGGTAACAGTGACATTGCCACCACAGGCTTTGCTGGCGTCGCTCACCAACATTTGCCGCAAGCGCTCACTATCACCGATGCGGGTTTGGTTGAAGCTGTTTAAATACAATTTAAAACTTTTTGATTCAATGATATTTTCTGTATTAGCAGGCACCACAATTTCAGCCAAGCCTGAGCGTGGGCGCCCAGCTTTATCTAGCCAGCTTAATTCGTATGCATTCCAGATATCTTGGCCTCTAAACGGTAATGTGCCAAATAAACCCATTTTTTCACGAGCAATAGAGCGGGCAATTGGAAACAGCAAAGACGCGTCATACTCGCTCGGATATTCCGTTGATTTGCCAAGAATGCCATGCTCAGCCATCTTGTGCACCATTGAGATAGTCCACTGCAATCTGCAGCAGCGCACGTGTTGCAAGCGGCAAGGCAGATTCATCCAAAAAGAATTTTGGTGAGTGATTGCTGGGTGCAGTACTTGCATCTACACCTTTGGGCGTTGAACCAACAAAAAAGAAAAAACCTGGCACTTCTTTCGCATAATAGGCAAAATCTTCTGCCCCTGTCACTAAGGTCATTTCTACTACTTTATCGCCAGCAATTTTCTTCAAACTTGGCAACACCTTTGCGGTTAACACCGGGTCGTTGTAGGTTACGGGATTGCCGATGCTATCTGGGATTTTAGTGACCACAGTGGCACCATTCGCAGCTGCTACATGCTGTGCAACATTATCCAAATCTTTAAAAACCTGCGCACGCATATCGTTGTCGAACGTGCGAATGGTACCAATTAACTCCACCGAATCAGGAATGATGTTGTAGCGAATACCGCCTTTAATAGCACCATAACTAACCACCACTGGCTGCTTAGTTATGTCTTGCCTGCGCGATACAATGTTTTGCGAGCTTGTCACGATTTCTGCTGCCGAAACAATTGGATCAACACCGCCCCATGGCCGTGAGCCGTGTGTTTGCCGACCCTTAACAACAATATTAAAACGATCAGAGGCTGCCATAAAGGGGCCAGAACGATAACCAATTTGATCCGAGTTCAACGTCGAAAACACATGTAAGCCAAACACCGCTTCCGGTTTAAATTGCTTGAAGATTCCTTCCTCTAGCATCAACGATGCGCCGCCTTGCTCGCCATCAGGCGGACCTTCTTCGGCTGGCTGAAAAATGAATAATACTTCACCGGCAAGCTGTGCTTTATTTTTAGCCATCGCTTCGGCCACGCCCATTAAAATTGCGGTATGTGAGTCGTGGCCGCAGGCATGCATTACGCCCACTTTCTCGCCGCGAAATTCAGCGGTCTGTTTTGATTCAAACGGCAGGCCAGAACTTTCGGTTACCGGCAAGGCATCCATATCAGCGCGCAAGGCAATTCGCCCGCCTGGCTTACCGCCTTTTAGAATGGCAATCACACCTGTATGTGCAATGCCGGTGCTGACATCTAAACCGAGGCTGCGCAAATGTTCGGCAACTAATTTTGCGGTGCGGAACTCGCGATTACCGAGCTCAGGGAATTGATGAATATCACGCCGCCAGGCCAACACTTTGCTATCCACCGGCTTTGACCAACCTTCAATATCTGTTGCGGCTGCTTGCCCAGTAATAGGTAGAATGAGTGCCAAAAAAAGTATGCTTACGTTTATGTTCATTGCGCCTCCCAAAGCGTGTAGCCCATGCTAGCACAAGCGTTTACGGGCGGTGTTGTAAAGCCAGGTAATCTTTTGACTGCATTTCAATTAAACGTGAACAGGTTCTCTCAAATTCGCGTTGCAAACGGCTACCTTGGTACAAAGATTGCACATCCAGCTCAGCGCTTAGCAACACATTGACCTGACGGTCATACAACTCATCGATTAAATATACGAAACGTCGCGCGGCATCTTCATTGTGTTCGGCAAAACGTGGCACGTTCGAAATCAATACTGTATGAAAATCGCGGGCAATTTCAATATAATCAGCCGCTGAACGCGGGCCTTCGCACAAAGCCGAAAATGCAAACCATGCCACACCCGAACTCAGCGCCAAGGCTGGAATTATTCGATCATTAATATCTATCTCATCGGCCTGCGCGGCTTCACCGCTAAGCTTGGCATATTGCTCGCCTAGCAATTGTTCGGTTGCTTGATTGGCTGGTGTTAAATAGGTGGCCGCATAGCTAAGTGTGCGCAATCGGTAATCCTGTGCACTCAACAA
The DNA here is from genome assembly GCA_043747995.1 of Arenimonas sp. Classification (GTDB taxonomy): domain Bacteria; phylum Pseudomonadota; class Gammaproteobacteria; order Xanthomonadales; family Xanthomonadaceae; genus Arenimonas. Next base: position 4,233 of record JAYTOD010000177.1, on the reverse strand, counting down.
CTCAACAACTTTGCATTCGCGTTTAATCAACGCAATGCATGGCAAAAAACTGGCGCGCTGCAAGCCATTGATGTATAAATTATCGGGCGCAACATTCGATGTTGTTATAAAACTGACGCCATAATTGTTCAGCCTGTCCAATAAACGATACAAGATCATCGCATCACCAATATCGGATACAAAAAACTCATCCAACACCAATAAACGGCACTCCTTACTTATCGCTTTGGCCAACACCGCAAGCGTATCAGCGGTATCTTGCAGCTTGGCTAATCGCTGATGTATATGATTCATAAAGCGGTGAAAATGCCAGCGCTGAAACGGCACATCCTGCAGTGTTTGCAAAAACAGTTCAGTCATCAGGGTTTTGCCGCGCCCCACTGGGCCCCATAAATACAGGCCTTCTACCGCAACCGGCGCTGATAATGTAAAGCCTAGGAAATAGCGCGCTTTTTGCGCGCGAAGTGCTTGCCCAATTTTGTCTAAATGATTCAGAATCTGAAGCTGCACCGGATCCGTGTGAATGAGTGCGGCTGCAACTTTGGCTTGATAGGCGAGTACAGCTGGGCCGTGCATCAGCTCGGCTCTCGTGCATGCTGTTGCAAAAATGCTTTTACATGCTCGCGAAGTGGCAGCAATTTGCCATGAAAAAAATGGCTGGTTTCCGGCATGCCAATAATTTCTGGGCGCGGGCTTTGCTGCTCAAGCCAAGCAACAACCCTTTTGGCGTCCACAATTTCATCTTGCTCGCCCTGCACCGCTAACCAAGGGCAGCTTGGGCTTTGCACATCCGAGAAATCACGAAAGCCAACTGGCGGCGCAATCGATACCATCATTATCGGCGTAAGCTGTTCGGCGGCTTTTAGTGCCACCCAGGCACCAAATGAGAACCCCGCCAGCGCGATGAGTGCCAATGGGCGATGCTGCTGAACCCAATTCGATACCGCCAAACAATCGGCTAATTCACCGATGCCCTGGTCGTATTCGCCTTGCGATTGGCCCACACCCCGAAAATTGAAGCGCACACTGATGTATCCAGAATCAACAAAGGCTTTAGCGAGCGTACTGACCACTTTGTTGTGCATGCTGCCACCGTCGGGCGGATGCGGGTGGCAGATGACAACCACTGGTGACTTGCTATGAAACTGCGCGGGGAACTCAAGCATCGCGTCAATTGTGCCAGCCGGGCCATTGAGCAAGAGTTGGGTATTGTGTTCTGGGAAATTCATCATGTTCAGTATACGGCTTAGAAATAAAAACGCCGCCCGAAGGCGGCGCTAAACTCAATTTGCTGATTACTTCAGCTGACCAATCATCCAATCAACCGTAACACTGACTTGCTCATCAGACAAAGATGGATTACCGCCACGTGCAGGCATTGAACGAATGCCTTCAATCGCATGCTTATGCAAAGTATCTTTACCTTGTACCAGGCGTGTGCCCCATGCAGATTTTTCGAGCTTTGGCGCGCCGGCAGCGCCCGAAGTATGACAGCCTATGCACAGCTGGCCATAAATTTCGCCGCCATCTAAAGTGCCGCCGTAGGCGACTTGACCTTTTGCAGCTTCGGCAGCTAAGCTTGCGGCGGCGGCTTGTGCAGCAGCGCCGGTTTGCCCCGCAAACACGGCGCCAGCAGGCGCAATGCGGGCTTGAACAGCCGCTTCAGCAACCGGATTTAGTGTTTCGGGTTTTTGGTTATTGAAGTAAATGCCGACCAAAATCAAACCGCCGGTGATAATCACTAATACAGCGATAACTTGGGCAAAATTCTTCATAAAGACTAAATCGTGATTACGCACAAAACACCTATCAGGGCCAGCAGCCCAAATGTGGAGAAAGTCCTATTATATCGGGGCTTGCGATGTGAATAAAGACAAACTTTCAGAAGTTTTTATAAATCTCGCGTTTTGAGACACATTTTTGGCATTATGGTGCTATGTCTGAACAATTTGGCTTTACACTCCACCACAGCAACCACCTGCCGAATTTAGCAAAAGCGCTTGGTGTGCATTTAGCGCAAGCCAGCTCGGCCGGAATCCTTCAGCCAGACACTGTGCTTATTCCACAGCCCAGCATGCGGCGCTGGCTACAAAACAGTTTGGCCGAACAATTTGGTATTGCAGCCAATATTGAATTTCTTCCCCCCGGTAGTTTTGTCAATACTGTGCTTGAACCCTGGTTGCCAAAACAATTGCCCGTGCTCAGCCCCGAGCAATTGCACTGGCGACTATTTGGCTTACTGCAAGATTCGAATGTACTTAAACAGCATGCCTTTTCGCCTTTATCCAGCTTTCTTGAAACCGGCGAGCCGCAACATCGCGCATGGCAATTGGCTGGCGAGCTCTGCCAAGCATATGAAAAATACCAAGCTTGGCGTAAAAACTGGTTGTTGGATTGGCATAAAAAAATGCCTGCAGACGATTGGCAAGGCGCGCTTTGGCATTTAGCATGCCAAGGGCATGGCTTTCGCGCGCAGGCCTATCAAAACTATTTTAATGCGCACTTGAAGAATCAATGCGCAAAGCCCATTGCATTACCTGCTCGTCTTTTTGTTTTTGCGTGCCAAAATATTTCGCCGGATGTGTTGCGTATATTGCGCTCTTTTGGACAGTGGAGCGAAGTACATTTTTTTCTGCATAACCCCTGTCTTGCCTACTGGGGCGATGTTAAGCCAGCGCAATCTGGCCAAGAATTAATCGAACTTCGTTTTGATAATGCTCTGTTGAATCAGTGTGGTCGGGCAGGCCGAGATTTCGTGGCCAGTTTACTGTCAGAACAAAGCGCTTTCGACATTGACGACCGGCCAAACTACCAAGAATATGGGGCTGGCGCGTTGCCACTGTTAAAACAAATTCAGCAGGATGTATTGCATCGGCAAGCAGCTGAGCAAAAATATCCCGCCTTTGCGCCGAACTACTCGGATGATTCACTACAAATACACTCCTGCCATGCCCCGTTACGCGAGGTGCAGGTGTTACGCGCGCAATTGCTTGATTTGTTCAACAAGCATCCCGACTTAGAGCTTCGCGATGTACTTATCATGGCGCCTAATCTTGAGTTATATGCGCCCTATTTTGCACCCGTGTTTATACAAGATGATGACAGCTATGCCAATCTGCCATTTGCGTTGAGCGACCAACGCGTATTTACTGAATCGGAATTGGCTACTCTGTTGTTTCGGCTATTATCGCTGGGGCAAAGCCGTTTTAGTAGCAATGAAGGCTTTGAACTGTTAAGCCATGCCTATGTAGCAAAACATTATGGCTTACAAAAAACCGACCTTGAACGCATTCATTATTGGCTTGAGTTAGCCGCCGTGCGTTGGGGCATTGATAGCGAGCACCGAAAATCGGTTGACGGTGTGGCACAGACGCAGTTTACCTGGCGCCATGGATTGCAGCGTTTATTGCTCGGCTATGCCAGCGCCGATAATACTTTGATTGGTGGATACGCACCAATATTGGCGCCCATTGGCCAAGATCAACGCCTGCTAGACGTATTATTTGAGTTTGCTGATTTTATCGAGCACCTACACAATTCCCTGAACCAAGCTATGCACGCCTTGCAGTGGCAGGATTTGCTACAAGTGCTACTACAAAAATTTACACCACTAAGCGCCTTAGTCGATAGCGAACAAGAAGCCTATACGCAACTCAATGAAAAAATTACAGCACTTGCAGAGCTTGCCAAAAACGCCGAACATACCTCGCTATTAAGCACCTCGGTTGTACTTGATTATTTAAGCCATGAAGGTGAGCAACGCCTAAGCCAATCTTGGCTTTCCGGCCGGATTAGTATTTGTAATATGGTGCCAATGCGTTTAATTCCCTTCAAAGTAATCTGCTTATTAGGCATGAATGAAAATACCTTTCCACGCCAAGACCAAAGCGCCGCAGTTAACCGGCTTGCCAATACTCATGCAGAACGCAAGATAGGAGATCGTAATACGCGTGAAGATGATCGTTTTTTATTTCTGCAATTAATTAGTGCTTGCCAGCAACATCTATACATCAGTTATATTGGCCAACAACAAGACAACACGCTGCTATTACCAAGTATTGTGGTGAAAGAATTGCTGGAAACGGTTTGCCATTATTTTCCAAACCCAGCACACTGCGAACAACAATTCATCCTCAAGCATGCGCTACACACTTTTGAGCATATTGCACAAAGTGATGGCCGTATTACTGTGTTGCAAAAGCCTAAGCAAACGCCAGCAAAAGCAGACGTGTC